>CAYWLQ010000033.1:0-37603 GCA_964458775.1 uncultured Myxococcales bacterium
AGACCCTCTAAAAATCTTGTTGTTAGCAACCTGAATAGAGGTAATTAAGCGATTTATGGTAAACGGCAGATTGGGATCAAAATGAAACGGCCAAGTAATATCTTCTTTCTCAGTCATTTTGAAGAATTCCTTGACTGATTCAACAGCCAATCTAGACGCTACGTCGCCTGCACGATGACCTCCCATTCCATCAGCTACCAAAAATAGATCAAATTCTCTCAAGAGACCAAAACAGTCTTCGTTGTGTTCTCTTTCTTGACCGACATCTGTGATCCCAGCGGATCGTAGGATCCTACCCATGCTTATACATCCTTTGTTCCACTTTTTTTATACAAGTACTTTCCATTGCTCTATCGTATCTTATTACTACAGTATAACTCAAAGAAATCCTATAACAATTCGAAAGTTTATGAGAGTACAAATTAGGGAGGTTGAATTATTCCCAACAAATACAATACTAAAATTCCAATTCCAAGGCCCAATAAAGCAACAACAGCAGTTAATATCAAAGGATTTCTTATAATAGTGCTTTCAGATAAAGCTGTGTTTCCGCCAGTGCCTTCCAGCATATTTACTAAAGGTTCTGAAGATTGAGAGACAGATTCAGAAGAACTATTAGAAAAAGTAATATTTTGAGGAATAAAAACGTGTGCTGCTTGTCCTGATTTACCTTGATGCCAAGTACCGGCATCATTTGTTGTTGAGATAGATTTGGAAAATCCGGCAGGATCTAGTGGAACAAAACCAAGATTCTGAGGAGTTCCTCCTTTTTCTATAGAAGCGAAAGCACCGATTTCTTCTTGAATAAACCTGTCTATTGCAGAAAGCTGTAGTCCTTTTGGCGGCGAATCCTCGGACAATATAGTTTCAAGATATTTTCTAAGATCATAAGGGCTTACCTTAAGTGAGTGTTCAAACAAATAGCCGGTTAAGTCATTGGCCAAATCATGACAGGATTGATATCTGTCATCAGGTGAACGAGCTAATGCTTTTAGTACAATGGCTTCTAGTGTAGGTTTGACATCTTTGTTGCGTTGAACGATAGATGGTATATTGCATGCGCGAACTAAATCTATTGTTTTGATGTCTGTTTCCCCCAGAAAAAGTCTTTCTCCTGTAAGAAGTTCAAATAATATAATTCCGCATGCAAAAATATCTGCTCTTAGATCAGCCGGATTGCCATAAGCAACTTCAGGAGCAAGATATGCAAATTTGCCCTTTACCATTCCGGTATCAGTTGTTTCCAATTGACTTGCAGCTTTGGCAAGTCCAAAATCAACAATCTTTACTTCTCCTTGTCTGGAAATTAAAATATTTGGAGGACTTACATCTCTATGTACAACATTTAGCAGTCTTCCTTCATTATCTCTAAAATCGTGCGCATATGATAATCCTCTACAAATTTCACTAATAATAAAGAGTACCAAAGGAAGGGATATTCTCTCTTTGCGACGTTTGCATAGTTCGAAAATTCGCTTAAGATTTGTACCGTCCACATATTCCATCACAATAAAGTAGGTGTTTCCCGAGCGACCTACATCAAACGTATGAACTACATTAGCGTGATTGAATCTTAAGCTTAGTCTTGCTTCATCCAAAAACATTGCAAGCGCTTTTTCCTGCTCAACCAGTTCCGGCAATACTTTCTTAATTGCAACGCGTTTTTTAAATCCTTCAATGCTTTCTGCTTCGGCCAAAAAAACTTCAGCCATTCCGCCGGCATCCAGCTTTCGGATGACTTGGTATTTCTCGCGTGGCATCATATAAAAAACGAACCTTCTTTTGAAATTCTTACTATGAATTTCGGCGAGTGCATTATTGGTCCAATTGATTATTACGTCAATAAAGAGAATTCGTTAAATTGAATATGTATTTCAGCCATCCTTGAATAATCGTAGGTCTCTTATTAGAGTTCCTGCCTTTTTCTGAATGTTTGGATCCTCAGTTAAGGTTTTTACTCGACGCAGACGCTGTTCTAAAAGCTGAACGGATTTCGGTATTCTTCTATCAGAAAGCATCTTTTCCAAAATATCCAATGTCTTTTCTATTAGTTCATCATTATCGCAGTTTAGAGCTTGTGATAAAAGATCATAGTCTAAAGGTAATTCCCATCGTGTTAGATATGAGTAAAAAGCAGCTTCAATAGCATTGGAATTGGAAGCGTTCTTAATTTTTTTCATGGCCTCTAAACGCTCCTTGCCTTCTTCAGAAATATCTTGAATATTTGAGAGTTTTTCTCTTATCATTTCCGGGGGTTTGCCTTCGCCGTCAAAAAAAGCAGATAGCTTTGCCTTGTATACTTTTGAGGCTGAGTCAGATCTAATCTGTTTTGTTGGAGAAAATGCTGAATGATCTTCTTTTCTATGTGCTGAACGATCTTTATTTTTGTCTACCTCACGCCAAGATTTTTTAGGTTGATCTTCACTATTGTTTCTAGGCATTTGTTTCTCCTATAACTACTCTAACTATCCATTTTTTGCATTATCAGAGAAGTCTTGCAATTTTCAGACTCAAGCTCAGCTGCAGTTGGGAGGTCTAATTCTTGATAGAATTCAGCTAGCATACAGTGTATTTCAGGATTAAAAGGATTGACGGAATTAGCTTGTTTTAAAGAGTTGACTGCATTTTCTATCTCGTTCAGTTCAACATATGAACGAGCCAATTTTATTAACGCTGGAACATGAAAGGGATATAGGTTTACAATAGGAAGCAACACTTCTGTTGCTCTTTTGTACTCACCTATTTCAAGAAGTGCACTGGCTAAACGATCATTTATTTCAACAGATAGATATTGTGTGCTCTTAAGAGCCTTATCAAATTGTTCGATGGCTGCTCGTGTATGACCTCTCAAACGAAGAAGATCTCCGACTCGCAAATACCTTTTTATTTCAAGATTTTGCAAAGACTCTTCTGTATCTTCAATTATAATTCTTCCGCGTTTAAAACGACGTTTCATGAGATTTATTGTCGGAGAAGGTGTGTGTTGTTTTCCTGCAGCCCATTTTTTCCACCAACCATAATAGCGTTGTAAGTCAGCTGCCCCAAGGGATTTCAATGCCGTGTCAATAGAAACTTCTTTGGACAATTCATCTAAAACATATCTAATCCAGTTTTTTGGCATTCGAACATCCAAATATTTCATAAAAGCCAATACTTGGGCATAGGCTGAAGCAGCATCTTCCTGATCAGGAAGATATGCCAAAGAAGGATGAAATCTACGAAGAGGTATTAAACGGCCCTCCTTTAGAGCTCGATCTAAGAGATATGCTTCCTCAGGAACAAGCTCTTGTGATTTATCACTTCGCCATCTACTTTCCAGCATCTTTGCAATTCCCTCTTGAAACCATATCGGAGCTCGATCTTTTGAGACTCGTGTAACAATTAGATGTGTCAGCTCATGAGCAAGAGTGTCTAACCAGGGATATCCGTTCAATAAACTTTGAGGTGAAATTATCATTATTCTAGCGTATTTGGTAATGCCGACTGTTCCGGTTTTTTCTATTTGTTCTTGAGACAAACCGCTTACAGCAGAAAGAGACTCGATGTTGGGCAGAAAGGCTATTTCAATTGTACACTTCGGATTGTCAGTAAAGATTTCAGATAGTATCTGAAGTTGAGTTGTAAGAGCACTTTCAGCGTAGGATATTAGAATTTTGTCAAAATCAGAACTATATCGATAAACAAAGCGTTCTGATATTCCAGTTTCTTTTGCCATTGACTCAAACACTCTAGTAGATTCTTCCACCTGATCTCTAAATTGTTTCCATCCCAAATCCGTCTTATTACCTTCAATTGCTTTCCTTAGTGTTTCTAAAGAGCGACTGTATTCGCCTTCAAAAAAAAGAAGACGTCCCTCCAAGTACAATGTTTTGGGATGACTCTTTACATTCATACTTAATGCATTAATTTTTGCACGCGCATCTTCCAGTCGCCATGATTGAATATCATCTTCTATTGTTTCTATAATGTCAGATGCAGCTTGAATTGGAAAGATCAGTAAGGCAGTGAGAATTGCAGATAAACAAAACGTGAAAAATATTTGTGTTTGAACAAAATACATAACCTTATACTAAGAACACATCTTCAATGGCAGAAAGTCAAGATGATGATAGTAATACATATATAGCACCTGTACCGCCATCATGCGGTAGAGCTGATGTGTAAGCTAGTACTTTCTTTCCAATAGAACCCCTAGTGAGCCAAGCTGCCAATTTTGTTTTTAAAATTGGCAGATTATTTTTGGATTTGAGTCCTCTTCCATGCACTATTAATATACACCTTTTTGATTCCAGATAACTTTTTTTAATAAATTCACCTACTGCTGATCGTGCTTGCTCCCTATTCATTCCATGAAGATCTAAATAGGCCTGAAAAGCGAAATCCCCTTTTCTTAGCTTCTTAACAATTCGTTTGTCCAAATCTGATCGAGATGCTTCAATGTATTCCTCTGTATCCGCAAAGTCAAAATCCTTATTACCGTGTATCAGCTCATCCAATTCTTGCATTACAAGATAATCTTCATCTGCTTGTAAAGGAATAGGTTTCGCTCGAACAATTTTGGGTGCTTGAAGGGGTGCTTCTACAGGAACAACCCCATTCATTGCCAATTCAAAGATTTTTTCATCTGATAGAAAGTTTTCTTTATTGGTGTAATCATTTTCGGTATTTGATGTATTATTTATTTCTGACATACATTTAGATGAATTTCTATTATCATCTTTTTGGTTGGTGTTTGCATTAGACGGCAATTCAGTTGGTGTTAAAAATTCTATTTTTAGTTTCCTAAAAGGATTATGCTGGAAAGTTTTTTTCTTCTCTTTTTTCTGCATTTCAATTCTTATCTAATCTAATACATCTCTAATCTTAATTCATTAGAGAAAAAATTTACCATTTGATTAGATGAAAAAAAACTTCAGACAGTGAGATTGTTTTGGATTATTGTATTATCGGAAAGGGGAATTAGAGATGCGTTGCGAAATTTGTGGTGTACCTCTAAAAAATGGGGAACTTAGATGTGAACGTTGTAAGTCACGTTCATCAAGACCTTCAAATGTTGTGTCTGCCAGTCGTACCTTGGGTTTTGGCGAATTGAAAAATTCGAAGGTTGATATAGCGTCTGCTGAATATCAAGTATCACCTTCATCCTTTAAAACGACAGTCAAGCCTGGAATCCAATTGGGTTTTTCACCTGTAATTCTAGAAAACAAATATCGGCTGATAAATGAGGTAGGTCGCGGAGCAATGGGAACAGTATTTCTGGCTGAGGATATCTCTCTAAAACGTCGGGTAGCAATAAAATTTCTATTGCCTGAACTTGATGCTTCAGCAGATTGTGCCATTCGTTTTAAGCAGGAAGCTGTGGGAATGGCTTCAATTCAACACAATAATGTTGCCCAGATATTCTCCTACGCTGAACATGGCGGGAATTTATATTTTGTTATGGAATATCTTGATGGGGAAACTCTTGAAAATTTGGTTGATTCTCACAACAGACGCGGTTTTTTTATTCCGCTAAGTGATGTTATCGATATTTTGATGCAGGCCGTTCAAGGACTTGCTGCTGTTCATCGTGCAGGTGTTGTTCATGGAGATATCAAACCGGCTAATATTATGTTAACAGACGATGGAACAAGAACTGTGATCATGGATTTCGGCTTGGTTAGGAAGGTAGAAATTGAACATGAAATGCGCTCCATGGTGGGAACACCGGCCTATATGGCACCTGAGATTGTTGAAGGAACCTCAGGAAGTGATAGTTCTCCCAGTGTCGACATATATTCTTTAGGAGTAACGGCCTATGAAATTCTTACAGGTTCATTGCCGTTTAACGGCCGTACTTGGATTGAAATAGTACGAAAGCACATTACCGAAATCCCATTGTTTCCCTCGGAGAAAAGACCCGGGTTACCTGAAAAATTAGATGAAATAGTTTTTAGATGTATGTCAAAAGATCCTAATGAGAGGTATCCTAATTGTGATGAATTATTAGAGGATCTATATGCGGTTTCTCAGCTGTCACATACAAATGATGTTGGTATTCCTCATCAAATTACAACAAAAAAGCGAAGGATAGTCGGTAGCAGTCGTTTTCCCTCAACTCCGGCACCCGGAATTCGTTCTACACCTTCTACATCAGCTCGCGGTAGATTATTGGTGGCTGATTCGGACAACGATTTTCGTTCAACCGTACATGAGGTGGCAAAAGCAGCTGTTCCGGGATGTAGGGTTTTTTCAGCTACAGATGGAGATATGGCTCTGAAAATGTTCGAGGATATTCACCCAAGTGTAGTTCTTTTGGAGCTTTCTCTTTCTGAATTGAACGGACTGGAAGTTATTGCTACTATTCGAGGTGATAGCAGAAATGATTCTGTTGCAATTATTGTCGTTTCAAAAACAGGCGGAAAAAAAGAGTTGGATATTTTGGAAAGACTGAAAGTTAACAAATTTTTTGCTAAACCGGTTGATCGAGATGAACTGGCAGCTGAGCTTAGACCTTATTTAGAGCGTTCAATTAGTATTCCGCGAATTTCTTTTAACAAATCAACACCTTGGCAATAATTAGTTATATGTTATCAACAGATATAGGTATTATAGGATTCGGACGTTTTGGACAGGTTCTTCATCGCCTTTTTTTTAAATATGGAAAAGTTTCAGTATATTCATCTAGTTACAAGTATGGAGATATTGCAGGAGTAAATTTTTGCTCTTTAGAAGATTTATTGAAAGTTTCAAAAATAATTTTTTTAGCTGTTCCTATTAGAAATATTAAGAATGTTGCTGAAAGAATAAAAACGTATCTTCAAGTCGGGCAGATAGTGGTTGATGTTTGCTCAGTTAAAGAAATGTCCTATCAAGTACTAAATGAAACTTTTAAAGACATCGGTGTTCATATTTGGGCAACACATCCTATGTTTGGACCGGATTCTACAAAGAATGGTTTTAAGGGTTTAGTATGGGTTTCCTGTGATGATGAAGCTATTAAGGATCTGATAGATCCGTATATTTCATATCTTAAAGAAAGAGGATTAACTATTTATAGAACTACATGTGAAGAGCATGATAGAACAGTAGCCACTACTCAAGGCCTAACACATCTTATCGGTCGATATTTGGATAAATTACAATTGGCTCCTTCTCCCATTGATACCTTAGGATATAGACGTTTGCTTGCTGTACGAGATCAAACTTGTAATGATACTTGGGAACTGTTTTATGATTTGCAGAAAAACAATCGATTTAGTTCAGAGGTATATCGTTCATTAAACAAAGCAATTTGTGATGTTACATTAAAATTATATGACAATCATTACGATGTAGAAAAAAAACATATTGGTTGTTATGGTGAAGATGCTCCTATAGAAAAAATTATTGAATATTTTTATACGGATATGATTTCTGAACCCCAATTTCGTACCAAGAATGAACTTTCCGTTAAATATTTTACTAATCCCATTGAAATGTTGGATGATTTGCAGCAAGGAAAAATATGCATAGCTGTTTTGCCGTTAATAAAAAACGGAATAGTACTTTCTGATTCTGTTAAAGCGATGGGACAGTTTTCTTTTGCAGTAAGAAAACATTTATCTACCAATAATAATAATGATGATGAGATGTTGCTAATATTGGAGAGATTTAAATGCGGATGACAGATAGTTTCACATTTATGACAATCCTACTAAACTAACCCACATGTCTCGCATTGCACTTGTAAATATTGTTCCAAAAGCAGATGCGGCCAACTACCTTGGTTTTAACCATGGTTTAGGGTCAATTTCAGCAGTGTTGAAACAAAAGGGACATCGTGTAGAAATGTTTGTTGTCTCATCAAATAACTCTTCGTTGGCGTTATTTGATGAATTTCAACCGCATCTCGTATATGTATATCTTACAACAAATCAATACAGCCTTTTTGTTTCACTTTTAGACAGAATTTCAAATTCCGGATTTCGTCCGGTATTTGTCGGAGGTCCGCATCCTACCTCTGCTCCTGATGATACTTTGTCGATCGAATATGTTTCAGGTGTTTGTATTGGAGAAGGAGAGACAGCTTCAGTTGGTATTGCTGAATGTTACGAAAGAGATGCTGATTACGCTTCTGTTCCCAATCTATGGTACAAATACAACAATAGTGTTGTTAAAAATGCTACAGGTGAATTCGTCAACGACTTGGATGTATTGCCCTTTCCTGACAGAAGGATTTATCCATATGAGAAAATGCTTAGAAGTTCGGCTTCTCGGATAATGGGTTTTGAATTCATGGCTGTTCGCGGATGTGTTTACGGATGTAGATATTGTATAAATCCTCTATGGCGTAAACTTCATGGAAATGGATGTGTCAGAAGACGTTCTCCTGAACGATTTATAGAAGAAATAGCATATGTCAAAAAAGAATATTCATATCGTGGTGTTATTGGGTTTCATGATGATATTTTTACGTTAGATAGAGCATGGTTGGAGGAGTTCGCAGACATATACAGTAAAGAAATATCACTGCCTTTTTGGTGTAACGTGCATGTTTCCAAGCTTGATAAAGAAATAGTCGAAAAATTACAGAAATCCGGTTGTACAAGAGTTCATATGGGAATTGAGTGCGGTGATGAAAAAATGCGAAGTCTGATTTTAAACAAACATCTTTCAAATGATGAAATTATTGAAAAGACCAAAATACTAAAGAAACACCGAATGAAAATTGTAACAACCTTCATGATAGGTCTTCCGGAAGAAAATGAGGATGATATCTATAAATCTATTGATTTATGCAAGCGCATCGGTCCGGATTGGGTGTTATTGTCAGTGTTTTGTCCATATCCCGGAACCGCTTTATATGACATGTTAGTAGAACAAAAAAAGCTTGATCCATTTTTTTATAAGAACTTAGAAACTGATACGTTTTATTCAGCTTTGCCAAACTATAGACAGGGAAATATTTCCAACGCTAAACTTGAATATTTATTTAATAATTTTAGAAGGATGGCCGGCGTTAAGGGATAAATCTAAATTGGTTTATTCTTGCGAGATATGCTTATTTTTTGCGGTTTTATTACTATCATCGTTTGTACTGATCCCTCCCTTTGCTGCAAAACTGAACTAATTGCATTAGAAATACATGACGGTTCAATATGACAATGTAAACTTTCATCATAAGAAAAGAATGATTTATCATAAAAACGTGTTCCGGAAGTTATGTCAGGACAGATCGTACATATCTTAATACCCGATTTTCTTACTTCCTCAAATAAACACTCTCCAAAATGAAGAAGCCCGGCTTTTGTTGCAGCATATGCACAACCCATCTTGTGAGTATTAAGTGCAGCAGAAGAAGAAATGTTAACAATAACACCTTTTGTTTCAGCCAAAGGTTTTATTAGAAGTTTAGATAATACCATTGGCGCTAGAAGATTAATTGATACCATTTCAGCAATTTCTTTAATTTTTAAGGTTTCATGAGGACCAAAACAACCGATACCTGCATTATTAACGAGCAAATCAATTCTATTTTCTTTTTCTGTAATCTGTTTGGCAGTTATTTCCACAGATTTTAGATCGGAAAGATCGCAAATAGTTTTAACAAAATGATTATTGGTAATGTTGCAGTTATGAAAAGTTCTTGCAATACCATACACGATGTATGATTGAGACAATAACATTGAGCATATTTCTAAACCAATGCCGGATGATGCGCCGGTTACTATTGCGACTGCCATAGTATAATTTTCTCCTTTTTTATTCCTTTATTTCTTAAAAAGGATGCAACATCCTCAACTAATTCGTTGCATATGTCTAATTTGTTATCATTAAATAGATCACAATCTAGGTTAAGCTTTCGAATTTTACGATAGTGCTCATTGCTAACTCGAAAAGGTCCTATTGAAATATCTTGTAATGCTGAGACCTGAACTACATCAAAAAGTTCATCAATAAGTTCCTGATAGATTGTTGAACCTTTTTCAGTCAATATTATAGGGTCTAGGCAAATTCTTACCGTCCTTCCATTTTGGACAGCGTTTGAAACAGCTGAAAGTCTGGCATTAAGACTAGGTGCTCCTTGTTCATATTTTTTCGAAATGAAATGTGGTGAAAGTGACCATGCAAACAAGTATCTTTGAGAAATAGGAATATTTTGAATTGGAAAGTAATTACCGCTTTTTGTTCTGACTTCTACAGATAAATTGGGAGTGTTGCTGACAAAAACTGCCCAATCCTGACAAAGACCTAACAATGGTTCAAGCGCCAATAAATCAGATTCAAAAGACAGATGAAGGTTTAGGCATTCTTTGGAATTGATCGTACTAAGATTTCTTTCAACATCGATAAAAAAGTCCTCTGTATTAACAAAAACAACTACATTAGCTGAATCATATATTCCTTTTAAAAAACAGTAAGAACAATCAAAAATACAATTTAATACTGGAGTTATATAGAAGGAATTCTTTGCTTTGTTGTTTTGGCATAAAGCGGGTATGGGGTACAGGAATGGCGGTTGTTTCTGAGCGAGAATGAGCTTCTTGCTTTTACTTTGAATAGGAAAATACTGCTTCTTACGGTTAAAAATATCTTTGTAATTTTTAATTGTAATAATTTTTGATTCAGGAAGCTGAGAGATAATACGTTTGACAAGAGCAGTATTTGCTACTCGATCTTCAACATAGATATGAGAAAAAATTTTATGAAATGAGTAGTTTTTGGAGTTTATCAAAACAAGTTCTCCTCTCCTCTGAACTTTTAGGACGAAGTGGAAATATATCAATTAAATTGGGAAGGCTGACATTGATTTGTACTCTACGGCGGAGTACTAATTCAGATAGAATATTTTTTTGACTAACTGTCAGACGCAAAAAATAAGCAACTTTGTTTATCCAGACACAATCAGATGATTTCAACCTTTTTGGATAAAATCGAGCTAGTGAGCAATAAGAGTCAATAATTGTGCATAAAGAAGGAATGCAAAAATCAGATAATTCAGAAATGATTTTTTTTGAAACATAATCCGGCCTTAAATGGTCTGATGCTATTTTTAGGCATGCAATATTATGTGGAGGAAAGAACATGGAAGCTGCTTCAAAAAAGCCTGATCCCTCCATATCAATTAGACCTGATTGTAAATTTTCATAGACTTGGTCAGAAACAACAAAATCTACAGTTGTCAAAGATGCTTCATCTAATGAGATATTTGATATCATGTCAGGAAAAAACTCTCTCTTTGATGAATTATCAGTAATCTTATTTATCAGATAAGGAGTTTTCAATAGGCATTCGGAGGATGGAGATGTTCCTGCGATTCCTACATTTATAGCAATTGCATCCTGATCATGTGATAACATGCTCGCCGCAAAAGCGGTGGACGCTGATGAAGCACATTTACCTACTCCTGAGCAAACTAAAATAATGTTTTGATTTTCAAACACTTCCATTCTATGAATTGATTGCGATTTTTGAAGTTTGAAGAAAGATATGAGAGGTTTAGCCTCTTCCTTTAGAGCTGTTACAAAAATAGTTTTAACCGAACTTGTCATAATTGTTTCTATTACAACCCTACAAATAAATATGACAAGCAAACTGTTCCAATATTATTTGAGTGTGCAATGACTGTACTAATAAAGTCATTTCGATATATAAAGAGAGAAAGAAAGACATTTTCGGGCTGCTTAAGCCGGAAAGGAAACGCTATGAAAAGAGAGAAAAGCTTAATTTTTATAATTTTGATCCTTGGAGTAGTCGGTTGCGGGCAAGAGGTAAAGATAGTTGAAGTTGAACCGAACAACATTTCATTCACAAAAAAAACTCAAACAACTAAAATTAAAGTTAAAGCTATGGACATTAGAAGTGTTGAAATTCCAGGAATCAGTTTCACATTTTCTTCTGAAAATCCGGCCGTGGCTGATGTGGATGGCGACGGAATGGTTACTCCAAGGGGAAACGGTTCCACTGCAATTGTAGCGAGAACCTCTACAGGTGTAACAGGAGAGTCTTTTGTCAAAGTATGTTTACCAAAGGAGATAAAATGCGACCCTTCTGACAGACTACAACTAAGAGTAGGAATATCAGCACCTATAAAATGTCAGTTAACAGATTGCAATGATGCAGTTATACCTGGAAGAATTAGTTTAAAGGCTGCGGATGAAAAAATGCTTCTTCAAGAAGGAGATGATGTTTTTATTGGATTGGCAGTAGGGGATACTTTGGTAAAAGTTGAGGCTTACGGTATAGAAAAAACTGTTGCTGTTAGAGTGGATGAACAAGTTTTCCTTCCTGGAATGGGACCTGGGTCAGGAGGCGGGGGTGGCGGTAAAGGAGGAAAGGGAGGAGGCGGAGGAAACAAAGACCCATACAGCAGCGGAGGGGGTAGGTTTGACCATATATTGAAAAACATGCAATTGAGTGGAAATTAACCTTACGGATTTGTTGTGGATTTGGGTGAAAATAGAAATAAAAACATTCTTGTTGTAGGAAACCCTTCGTCTAGAAGCGGTCAGGCTGCGAGAAGAATTGAAAAAACTCTAAAGATTTTTAAGGAAATGAATATTCCTTATGAGTTTCAACCTACTCTACCAAGTAGACAAACAGTAACAATGGTAGCAGATGCGATTCTGAATGAGGGATTCAGAACAGTTGTTTATTTAGGAGGAGACGGAACTTTTTACGAAGTTGCAACTGGAATCTGCCAATCAGGAATGTCTTCCGAAGTAAGACTTGGAATGCTTCCTTCCGGAACAGCAAACGACCAAGGAAAATCTTTTGGTATTTCTGCCCTTCATCGACATTTGGAAAAAAATATAAAAACAATTATGGAGGGGAGAACAACTCTGTTGGATGTGGGAGAAGTAACGGTATTTTCTGATGAAGGATTGGTTACTCGTAGAGACTTGTTTTTTGACAGTATAGGATGGGGACTATCAGCATCGATCTTAGCACAAAGAAATCGGGATGTTAAAAAGACAAAGAATGTTCCTTTAATAAACCAAATATACAAAGACCATTTTATATATGTAACTGCTGCACTTAAGGAGGTGGCAGTCAGCCTTGTGTCAAGAGAAAGATTCAGTGCAGAAGTGGAAGCGGATGGAGAGTTGAATGTTTGGAATAATCTTACTGATTTGGTTATAAGTAATACTCTGATTTTTGCAGGAGATTGGATCATAGATGCAGAAAGCGAACATGATGACGGAAAGGTTGAAATAGCACCGTTTGTCGGACTCAGAGATTGGGCCGGAAAAGCAATACTAAATCATAAAAAATTTCCTTTGAAAAAAAATACTATGGATCGATTTGGTTTTGGATTGTCTACTGTTATAAAGGCAAAACATATTAGAATTCAACTATTACGACCAACAAATGATGAGACTTTACCTTCAGAGCTAGATGGAGAAGAGTTCTTGTCAGCAAATTTTTTTGAGGTAAAAGTACACAAGAGAATGTTAAGACTGATAGTTCCTGAGAATTCAAAATGGATATAAAAAATAAACGAACAGAAAAGATTCTTTTTTACAAGAGCGCAGAAAAACATATGTATTTGGAAGAAAATAATTGAGTGAAATGCAAAGTTGCAGCGAAAATAGAGTAAATTATCGAAGATATGAGGATCGTCGTGTTGCACTACTTTTAAATGTTCATGAAATTATTTTTTATGAACAGGATATATTAAGACGAGAAGAAGGAATTCTAGCTGCAATAGCGGAAAATTACCAAGTGGAAAGAGTAGCTATGATTCTCGTCAAAGAAGATAATCACAATAGAATTGGTATACCTACATCGTTGTTTGGCAAATGGGCTATGTGTGCGGGAAATATCCTTATGATGGGAAGGGGCTTTGAGAGACTATTAGACCTTCATTCTCAAGTAGAAGGAGCTCTAACTTTTGAAGCAGTCAGAAAACCGGAGATATTTGATGAGAATGAATGGGTGAGTTTGTGGAGAGATGAAACAACTTTAAAGGCAAAATCTCTGTTAAGTGTTGAGATAGTAAAACCTGTAAAAAAAATTCTCTTAATGCAACAGGTAAATTCTTCAAGAGAATGGAGTAGTCGTGATAGAAATCTAATAGAAGAAGTCGCACAATTGATATCTATCGTAGAAGAAAGACAGAAACTTTAGAATTAACAAAATACATTGAGAGAGTTCTCTGTTGAAACATACAATTAGTAGAAGGTATTGACTTTTAGTCAACTGCATCATTTAATAGCATCGTTTTGAAGCGGGAAATGATTTAAATAAGAGCAATTTCTAGGGTAATCTCCAGGAGAATTTGTATATGAGTCCAGTATTTGTCGGGTTGGTTTTAGTTTTTGTCATTGTTGCTGCGATAATAGTCGCACGACTAAAGATGAAAAGAAAACAGCTTCCGGTTAAGAAGGAAGATTCTTCAGAACAGAAAATACTTCAAGATGTAAAGAACATATCTGAAGAAGTAGATTCTTTGTCTGTTGAGAAAATTGTCAAACAAAAAATCCAGCAAGAGTTATCTGATACTGAAGATAAAGAGGATTCTGTAAAATTAGGAACAGCAGAGTCAAAGTTAGAAAAGTATAAAAAAGAAGAGGTTGAGAATACCGGTGTAATACTGGATGACAAAGCGGAAGACAAAGCTGTTGCCGAACTCGAAAAAGAAAAAAGAGAAAGAAGACTAAAAAGGCTTCGACAAGGATTGGCTCCAACCAGAGGGGGATTAATTAACAAAATAGGGGCTATTTTTAAAACAAAGAAAAAGATAAGTCCCCAAATAGTTGAGGAATTAGAAGAAATACTATTAACCTCAGATGTGGGTGCTGCAACAGCAAGAAAATTACTCAATATTGTACAAACAGCATTAGAGAAAAATGAACTGTCAGATCCTGATGCAGTATGGAATTTACTAAAAGAGACTGTCAGACAGATACTATCAATTGAAAATGAAGGCCTAAATATCACCTCAAGCAAGCCTTTTGTAATAATGGTTGTTGGAGTAAATGGAGTGGGGAAAACTACAACTATTGGAAAGCTTGCAACGAAATTTGCAGAACAAAAAAAGAAAATTGTGTTAGCTGCCGGAGATACCTTTAGAGCCGCAGCGGTAAATCAACTTACTATTTGGGGAAGAAGAGCAGAAGCAGAAGTGGTTACTTCAAAAGAAGGAGCTGACCCATCCTCTGTAGTTTATGATGCTATTAGAAAAGCAAAAGAAATAGACGCAGATGTTGTTATTGCTGATACTGCCGGCAGACTTCATACACAGCAACCTCTTATGGAAGAATTAAAGAAAATTCATCGAGTAATGGACAAAGCTCACAGCGGTGCTCCTCATGAGGTACTGCTTGTATTGGATGCAACAACAGGTCAAAATGCAATTCAGCAAGCAGCAATGTTTAAAGAGACACTATGTGTTACCGGTTTGGTTCTTACAAAATTGGACGGAACCGCAAAGGGTGGTGTAATTATTGGAATTAGCCATGAGCATGGAATACCTGTAAAGTTCATTGGAATTGGTGAGTCTAAAGATGATTTGCGAGAATTTGATGTGGATGATTTTGTAGAAGCACTTTTTGTAAAGGAAAACACTATATGAAGGAAAATCTAGACAATAATGAGAGTAAAAGAAATAATGGGTTCAACATTGAACCAATTGTTCTAGTTAAAGAGTTCATAATTCGTATGTCACTTTAAAATTACAAGGTATGTTTTGATTAACAATTATCAACCGAATAAATTTATTGATTGGCGGATAATCAATATGCTATATTCTCCGGCCAATGGTAGGTGTTTTTAATATGTCAATTATCTTAAGTGTTTACGGTTGATACTCGTTGAGCGGAAGCTATCGCGAAGGGAATAGGCGATGAATAGAATTATCCTCGACCGTATGTCAATTGTTGCTCTCCTGTTAACAATTCCGTTTGTTCTGGAGGCACAAGAAGGCGGTACTATGTCATTTTCAGAGGAAGATGTTGAGTCTTCTACATCTGAAACCAATTCAAACAGCAATATCGAAGATGAAGATGCGAAAGGAGGCGAAGAAGTTAGCGGGGGAGATGTTTCTGAATCAGACATTCTCGGTGCTCTTGGCGAATCCAGTCTCGTTTCAGAAGCAAAAAAAGATGACAGTGCAATTGTTCAGGTTACTGAAAAAACGGGACAACATCCAATTTGGGCAGTACAAAGAATTTATGTATTGAGAGCAAAAAGATTGGATTTGCAACTTAATTTTGGAACATCCTTTAATGACCCGTATATGCAAAGAATGGCTTTTAATGCGTCTTTGTCGTATTTTATAACTGAAGTATTGGGTGTCGGTCTAAGTTTCAATCTTTACAAAGGTATGGATGCAGAAACCGATTTGAATTACAGTACAAGAAGGGCTACTCACCAGGTTGTACCAATTAATGAATATTTGGCTGCCGGACAGTTGAATTTTACTTACATCCCAATATTTGGGAAATTTGCTGCTTTCAAATATGCAATATTTCACTGGGATGCATATGTAATTGGAGGCGGAGGATTTATTTTTACAAGACCGACGGCCGTAATTGACCCGGAATATAGAAGTTTTGAAGATTATCCGATTAAATTCTGTTTCAATATCGGTATGGGGCTTAGATTTTTCTTGTCAAGGTTCTTAGGAATAACTGTAGAATTGAGAGATTATATATTTCCGGAAGAGTTGGAAAGTTTAGAAACATATACAAGACCTGAAGATAGAGCAAATAAGGATAATTGGCTGGACGATGAACATAAGCTAACAAATAATGTAATGCTCAATGTTGGTATTACGATTCTATTACCGTTTACTGTTAATTACAAATTAGCTAAGTAAGAAATGAACAGCACTAGTTGTATATATTTGGTATGAAAGGGGCCGATTGAGATGAAGCGATTCACTCTATTTATGGCGGTAGCGATAATTGCGGATTTGGCCGTTATTAATTTAAAAAGCGCTCAAGCACAGGAAGTGCTGTTAGAAGGCCCTTTGGCCGGCGCACCGGCAGTAAGAAAAATGGTTCAATATAGAAAATTAAGATTTGGTGTAGGACCATATTTCAATTACACATTAAATAACGAATATGTTCACAATTATTTAGTGGGTGCGCATCTTGAATTTAATTTCACAGATTGGCTTGGTCTTGGAATTAATGCTGCTTACGCCTTTAACAGTTATACTAAATTGACAAATTATATTTCTGAATCTGTTGATTTAGCAGGACAACCGACTACACCGGGAACTAGCAACGAGCCGAGTTATACTGGGGCAGCCCATTTCAAAGATCAGGTTGCCTTATTGAAGGGGCAATATCTTGCACAACTCAATTTTGTTCCTTTCCGAGGAAAGGTTGCGTTTTTCCAAAGACTTTTTACCGCAATGGATCTGTCAATATTTGTTGGCGGTGGTATTGTGCATGTACAGGAAAGAACTTTTTGTAGTTTGAGTGCAGGAAATTGTTCTGCCATTCCTTCAAGAGAAAACAGAATGGCACCGGCTCCTACTGCAGGACTAAGTTTTAATTTCTATGCTTCAGATTGGGCTGCAATAAATCTCGAATTGAGATTTACACCAATTTCTTGGAACGCAGGTGGAACAGATGAATCAGGACAATCTGCTTCTGAATGGGTTCTAGTAAATGAAAATTGGGAATATCGCAATTTAGGTAAAGAAGGGAACTATCCTGACGGAAAAATTGACAAAGAAGATAGACAATGGATGCTTAATGCCAGTGTCGGAATTGGGGCTGCATTCTATTTTCCGACCAAAGTTAGAATCAGCGAATAATCTACAATTGAAGTTAACCTAATTTTAACATTTTCAGGCTGATAAGGATCACCGTAAAATGCTAGAGATGGAAAAAACGAGGGATTTTTTCTATTCAGGCAAGGTTCAATTGGAACAACCTAAAAATGGATATAGAGCAACTATCGACTCATGTCTATTGACTTATTTTATTAGCCAAAATGACGAAAAATGGAATTATGGAATTGAATTAGGATTTGGAACAGGACTTATAGGAATTGGATTGATTCTTGGAGGATTTATAAAAAGAATAATAGGAATAGAAATACAAGATGAATTGGCGGAGTTGGCAATAAAGAATATATTTGTAAATGAAGTGGAAAAAGAAATCACAATAATAAAAACCGATTTAAGAAGCATATGTCAAGATAATATGGAAAAAGCAGACATTATTGTTATGAATCCGCCATACTGGAAAAAAGATAAAAGAGTGATTTCTGGAAATATGAATTTTCAAAAAAGAACAGCCTATCATGAGGAAATGGGTGAACTCGATGATTGGATAAAAACTTCAAAAAAAATAATGAGACTAAAAAAAGGAAGGATATTTATTGTTTATCCAATAAAAAGAATAAATTATCTAATATCCACGCTAAAGAAATATGAAATCTATGCTCAGAAAATATGTTTTGTACATCAAAACCAAATTACAGATGCTCAATCTGTTTTAGTAATGGCCGGATATAGAAATGCAGAAAATTTGACGGTTAGAAAACCAATAATACTAGAAAAAATGAATGGAAAACCTACGAAAGAAGCCGAATTGATTCTCAATGGAAATTTCTCTGAAAGGTTCAAAAAATTAAGAGATAGAAGGAAATTGATATTTTAAAATGCATTTTTAAAATAATCAAATTGCGATGTAGACCAAACAAAAGTTGCAACGTCAAAGCGCACCGCAATATTTGTTAAATTATGCCTAACCAAATAAGCTTCTGCAGTTCTTCGAATAATTTGCTGTTTTGAATGAGTAACTGTTTCTGAGGGATGCCCAAGGTTAGTTGTAGACCTTGTCCTAACTTCTATAAAACACAATATATCCTTGTCTCTTGCAACGATGTCAATTTCTCCAAATTTTTCTCTTATATTTCTGTCAACAAGAACATAACCTTTAGATAAAAGATAATCACAAACGATATCCTCACCTTGACTACCTTTTATTTTAGTATTTTGACAAATAGGATTTACTTTTGTGAGGCTATCTTGCATTCCCATTTCCATGGCTCTTTGCTATCGTCAGGGGGCGTACATTTTTGAGAAGTTTGTGGACAAACATTTTCTATGCAAGCCGGTAGACAATATGATCCTTTTAAAGCTGGAGGAATATCTTCGATATTGTTTGCTACAACCTTGTTAGAACAAATGGAACCACCGGGACACTCACACAAATCATCTAATTTATCATTATTTTTATCAAATTCTTTGCCGGTTTCATCTGCACATCTGCATGAACAAAATGAATACTTGTTTTGCAATCCGGTTTGTGTATCAAGTACTTGGGTTTTTGTAATGCAGATACTGGTTTTGCATTGAACAGAACGAGTTTCTATTGCATAAATATCGCTTGTTAAAGCCTCTCGATATTCACCCTTATCAGTTTCCGGTTTACAAGGAGCCCCCACTTCTGCTTCATCACAATTTGACAAAGATACCAATGAAAATAACAAAACAATTATAACAACCGCTCGTTGCGTATCAAACTTTGTAAACATAAAAACTCCTTCTTTTTAGAAAAAGAAACGTGAAAAAAATATCTCGATATAATCTCTAAGTCAATATCTTATATAGTCACAATGAATCTAAAAATAAACAATAAAACATAATTCTTATATGTAAATGCAGTATGCAATATTTTTACAATATCATCGTTAGTACCGCTTTTGTATAAATTTATATTAACAACAAATACTGTTTGTCTTACCATTATTAACAACCTTAAATAGCTTGACTTTTAATGTTCTTGTAAATAGTATGAAACGTCTTTTTGGTATGTAACTATTGGTAATGTTAATATCTTTTAATTAAGTATGTTAAGAAGAAATAAAGTAAAATGAGACGACTAATGAAGAAAGTCGCGCTTTTTAAAGGGAAAGTATCATGACTAAAAAAGATCTTTTCGTTGGTTTAGCGGTATTTGTATTTCTCTTTTTAGTGGGTAAGAACATCAGTGCGCAGGATATGGTATTTTCAGCGCAAGACACTGGAGAAGTTGCAGAACCGCCGCCGGAGGCGCAAGGACCGCCTAGCGAAGCGTTGGCTAATGCTTTGAGATTGTATCAACAAGAATCTTATGCACAAGCAGCTGTACAATTTCAAAGAGTCGTACAAAAGGAAACCGGCGATGAGCCTGGAAATGTTCAAAAAGCCCAATTTTTTCTTGGTAAGTGTTTTTATCATTTAAAATTTTATCAAGCTGCTCTTGGTGTTTTTGAGGAAATCGCTCTAATGTCCACTGGACATTTGTTTTTTTCTACAACTTTACAATGGTTAGCACAACTAGCTAGAGAGTTACCTGAAGCAGCAGGTATAGTAAGTCTGGTCGGGCGATATGGAGATTCAATATCTGTCTTACAACAATTTAATACAAGTGAAACGAGTGACTTATACAATGAGTTGCTTTATCTAATGGGAAAAAATTGGTATCAAAGAGGTGAATTTGCAAAGGCAAGAGATTTCTTTCTAGAAATCGATGTACAACATGAAAATTTTATAAGAGCGATCTTCTTTGTTGGAATTACTCACGTCAGAGAAAGAAGAGCAGAGCCGGCGGCAAAGGCATTTTTGCAAATTATTGATAAGTTTGATGGAAAGTTATTTCTTTCTTATGAAGAAAAAAGATATCTAAATCTTGCTTGGCTTTCAATTGCAAGAATCTACTATTCTACGAAACATTACGAAAGTGCGATGGCCGCGTGGGCAAAAATCCCTCAAAGTTCTGAATACTATTTGGATGCTCTTTTTGAAGAGTCGTGGGCTCATTTTCAAATTGATCAGTTAGATAGAGCATTGGGAAATATCCATACAATAAATTCACCATATTTTGAGGAATTTTTCTATCCCGAGTCGATAATTCTAAAAGCTGTTATCTATTTTGGTATGTGCATGTTTGAAGACGCGCAGCAAACCGTGGAGTACTTTAGAAAAAAATATGAGCCTTTCCAGCAAGAGTTGCAAGCTACACTTGCTAGGTTTAACGATAATAAGGCTTTTTATGAATATCTCATAAAGATTAGAAATACAGGAAATAAAGGTCAAATTGACGAAAAAGGTAAAAAGAAAGAAAATTCCAATAAAGGGGAAGTAGAAAAAAGTATTGTTACCAAGCAAATAGAGGATGTTATGAGAGGCGCGCTTGGCGATAGAACTCTTCTTAGAAATATAGACTATATAGATATGTTGAATGCAGAAGAAGAGCAACTAAAGAAAATGCCTTCAGCTTTTATTAACTCCGGAGCCGGAATTAGGATTCAACAGGATATAAATACCGCCAAAACTGTTGCAGTCGATAACACTGGAAATATGGTTCGTTCTAGATATGAAAGACTGCTCTCTGAAATTCACGACTTTATGAATCAGGGAACAAGAGTTGAGATTGAAATTCTGAAAGCTTTAAGGGGTGAATTGGATATTGAAATATCTGCTGAACAGGAAGTTACCGGCCTTACAATTAAAGCAAGTAAGGTAAGTAGTGATGCGGAACATCAATTATGGCCCTTTGAGGGGGAATTTTGGAGAGATGAGTTGGGATATTATCGACAGCCTATCAGTAATCGTTGTGGGAGGTAGCAAATGAATAACATGAAAATATATACTAGAAATTTAACGTTACTTTTAATTTTTGGAATGATGCTGCAAGAACATAATTCATATGCTGCAGTAGATGATTCTTCATCTTCTGCAACTGATAGTGAAATCTGCATTTCGCCTGATGTTGAAAAACGAATTTCTGATTGTCCAAAAGGTCTAAAATTGGACAAAAGGACTAGAGCACAAATAGGGGTTAGTAGTAAAAAGGAAGAAATAAAAAAGGCAAAATCGGAATTAGGACCGTCTCTCAGTCGTGACTATACAAGGCAAATTACGGAAAGTGCGTTCAAAAGAAAAAGAGAGAAAAAGAAGATTGATATTCTAAAAAGAGAAGTACTTCTTCTAAAAAAACTTGCCGATTCTACTCCGAATGACAATCCGGAAAAAGCGGAAATCCTTAAACGAATAGCAGATGCATATAAGGATTTCTATGATCAATTAAATTATATGGCTCGCGATTTAGAAGAAAAGATTTTTCAGGCTAAAAAGGCAAAGAAGAAAGATGAGGCCGCTAGGTTAAAAGCTCAGCAGAAAAAACTTGATGATATGGCTCGTGAGCATAGAGAATTGTCTATCAAAGCATACGTTGAGATAAGAAATAATTTTCCAGACTATCCTGATTACGATGAGATTCTATTTGCAATTGCATATGAAATTGATCAACTAGCTAATGAATTTGAGGACAAAGACAAGAAGGCAGCCTATAGAGAAAAAGCTCGTGTATTCTATCAGGAATTAATAAGGAATTTCCCCAGGTCGAAGTTTATTCCTCACTCATGGATGTCTTTTGGTGAATACTATTTTCATGAAGCAAGAGATGTTGATAGAGCTATGAAAGCATATGAGAAAGTTGTGGAATGGGGAGAAGAGAATAATCCTAATTACATTATCGCAATGTATTATCAGGCTTGGTGCTTGTTCAATTTACAGGAATTTCAAAAAACAATAGATCAATTTACTAAGGTGATACAGTTTGCAGAAAATAATCCTGAAAATTCAGAGGCAAAAGCAGTAGCAAAACGTTCTAGAATGGAATTAGTAGATGCATTTTCTAAGATTGGAAATCCGACAAACGCATGGCAATTTTTCCAAAGAGTAGGCGGAGACCTTGCTCATAAGATGTTAGAAAAATTAGCCGGACTTTATTATAATGAAGGGCATTGGGCTGATGCAATAATTGTCTATCATAAATTACAAGCACTAGAGATAGAGAATTTTAATAATAATAATGGGGACAATCTCTGTGACTATCAGTTAAAGGTTACCAACGCGGTAATTAGTTCAAGACCCAAGGATGAGCAGGTTGTTGAATTGAAAAGATTATTAAACTTATATAATAAGTTTTCTAATGAAGGACATGATGCTCAAAAAGTAAAAATTTGTGGACAGGAATCTACGGCTTTGGTTTGGGACCAAGCAACTCATTGGCATGTGGAAGCCGTCGGTAGTGAATCGTCTCCAGGTACAAAAAATAAAGATACAATGAATAGAACAATCGAGCTGTATGATGTAATACTGGAGACATTTCCGAATTTGGATGAATTAACTATTGAAGGATTTAACGAAGAGACCAAACCGACTAGATACAGGGTTGCATATTATAAGGCTGATTTATATTGGACGATGGAAGACTGGCATCAATGCGGACCGGCTTTTGATGCGGTGGTTGAGATAGATCCTCAAGGGCCTTTAACTCCTGAAGCTGCATACGGTGCGGTTCTTTGCTATAACAAGGTTTATGTTCAGGAAAGAGGGGAAAAAGATAAAGAAAGACAGCATAAACTTAAATCTGACCAGAATCAGAAATGTGACAAAGCTTGTGTTAAATGCAAAAAGAAATGTAAGGGTGAAGGTAAAGCACAGTGCGAAATTGACTGCGAAAAGGGAGAAAGAATTGTAATAGAGCCAAGAGAATTGACTGCACTAGAACAAGGTATTTTGAAATCATATAATAGATATATTTGCTTTGTGCAAAAAGGTGAGGATCTTTTAAATATAAAATATAGAAGGGGTCGAATTTATTATGAAGCAAATATGTTTGAAGAAGCGTCAGTTGTTTTTAAAGATATAGCAATAAATCATTCTGACTCAGAGTTAGCTGTATATGCAGCAAATCTTTATTTAGATTGCTTAAATGCATTAGGGTCTATGATACAACAAGTAAGACCGGCATGTTATGATGATTTAGCCTCTGCAGTGGATGTCTTTATTGATGTTACTAAGGCTCCAGGACAAAATTTAATGAAGGATGAAGAGTTTGCAGGACAAATAAAGGGATTAAAAGTTGGAGTTTTAAGAAAAAAAGCTGAGTCATTAACCACTAGAAAACGATTTAAAGAATCTGCTGAGATCTATTTAGACATCTTCAGGAATTATAAAGGTGTTTATGACGATACAGGTATGTGCGAGGTTATGTTTAATGCTGCTATCAATATGGAAGCGGGAAGATTGGTTATGCCTGCAATCACAGTTAGAGAAAGAATGATTGAACTCTATCCCAATTGTGAGCATTCCAAAAAAGCTGCATATTTTATTGGGCAAAACTATCATGCTTTGCAGGTATTTGATTTAGCTGCGCAAAACTATTCAAGTTTTGCAGAAAAATATTCAGGAGAAGAAGAAGCTCCGGAAGCTTTGCAGAATGCTGTTACCTTCTATATTGGTCTTGCTGAATATGAAAAAGCTTGGAAGGCAGTTACTTTATTTGAGAATAAGTATAAGGCCAAAAAACCAATTGAAGCTGCTACAGTATTTTTTAGTGCAGGATATATGTATATCAACGCTGCTTTGGAAGAAGGAAAAGATGAGGCCTGGAATTCAGTTTATAAACATTATGATAAATATTTGAAAAATTATGGAAAAGCGCGAGCAATAGATGAAATGGTTCAAGCGAGAGTGTTTATGGGGGATTCTTTTTGGGAAAGGAAAAAGCCCGACTATGTAAAAGCTGAGAAGGAATATATTAAAGCCTTAGAGTTGTTTGATGCCGGCGGAATGGAAAAGGTTGCAGATAATAATAAGAAGGCATCGATGCTTATTGCAGCTGCTAAAGCAAGATTTAAAATCGCTGATAGAAAATTCCAAGAGTTTAAAGCAATTACTTTCCCTGCATTTAATCCCGAAACTGAAATACCTAAAAAGATAAAGGCATGGTGGGAGAAAAAGGTTGGCCCTGAAGAAGTTGCCAGAACAGCTGAAGTTCAGAAATATCGTATGTTGCTTGTCAGATGGGGCGAGATGAGCAGAAAAGAAGCTACGCAAGAAAATAAAAAAGAAAAAGCTAATGTTCAATTTGATTATTGGTTGGAGTTTGATTTTAAACCATGGATGGAAAAGAAAACAAAGGTATTAGAAGAGGCTAACAAATTGTTTGCAAATGTAGTGGATATGCATGTGCCGGAATGGGAGATGGCAGCTGCTGCAAGAGCAGGAGATATGCAGGTTGAGTTTATGCAATCATTATATGATGCTCCATTGCCTCCTGCCTTTAAGGATGACCAAGAGTTGATAGATATTTATAGAAGTTCAATGGACGAAAGAGCTGAACCGTTCCGATCTGTAGCTGTAAATCTTTTTGACCACTGTTTGAATGTTTCAACAAAAGTTAGATGGTTTAATGAAAATTCAATGAGATGTGAGAGCGAACTTAATAAGTTGGATCCTAAGAAATATCCAATTTCTGAAGAAATTAGAATTCAGCCGGAGAATGAAATGTCTTTCTGGGCTGTGCCCGAATTGGTCTATGAGCTTGAAGATGCGGCACAGAGGAAAGATAGAGAATTAAGTAATTCAGCTGACGCGATCAAAACGGAAAAAGGAAATTGAAGGTAAGTCTGGAGGAGAAAATGATGAGAATTTCAATAAAAATTATTTTATCGGTCATTTTGGCTGCCGGATTTACAATTAATTGTGGCGGCTCTAAAAAAGATGGGAAAACGGGTAAAGACGGAGTAACCGTGGACGCTGATGGCAATAGGATTGTATCAGAAAAGGCTAAGAGTTCGTTTAAAGATGCTGTTGGTCTTTATAAACAAGCAGAAGCTTCAGGATGGTCACAATCAGCTTGTGAGTCTGCAATAAAGGCATTTAAGAGGCTAGATGAAGATTATAAAATGGAAGAAGCTTCTTACAATATAGGCGTTATTTATAGAAAATGTAAAATGATAGATAATGCCAAATCTGCTTTTAATGAGACCTTAAAGAAATTTCCAAAAAATCAATTAGCGATGACTCATCTTGCAGTTATGGACCTTGAATCAGGTAATGACAAAAGAGCAGAGGAAATGTTGCGAAAGGCGGTGGGAACAGGTCAAAGTGCAATTGAGGCTGTCCCTGCATATGTTAATGCAGCTACAATATTAAGACAAAGAGGAAAAAAGAATAAGGATGATGATTCGTTTAAGAAAGCGGAAATGAATCTTAGAAGAGCTTTAGCTATTGATTCAAAATATATGCCGGCTCTTTATCAAATGGCCATGTTATATTTGGATCAAGCCATTACAAAAAACAGATCTTCTTTCTTAACGTTGTCACTGTTAGTTTGTAGCCAGGGCATTAAGTTAGATCCAGAATATGGACCAATGTATCATGTGTATGGAATGGTGCTTTTACAAAAGAATAGTTTGGTTGATGCTTTGAAGGCATTTGAAAATGCATTTCAAAAAGACCCTGAGCTTTATGCATCATATATGAATTTTGGAGCAATCAATCTAAGTTTTAGAGGGTATCAAGACGCAAAAACTGCATTTGAAAAAGCAATCGCTTTGAACTCAAAAAGTTACGATGCACATATTGGTTTAGGAGTAGCATTAAGGGGTCTAAATGATTTTACAGGTGCAAAGAGTTATTATCAAAAAGCATCAGAAATAGACTCATCTAGAACCGATTATATTTTTAATATGGGTGTTCTTGAGATGGATTATATCAATGACGGCACTGTAGTAGGGTATCAGAACGCTAAGAAAGTATTTCAAAATTTTCTTGCAAAATTAAATCCATCGCACAAGGAAGACCCCGATGGAAAAGGTCCATTGCTTTCGTGGGAAGAAAAAGCCAAAAAACGTGTTGCAAAATGTGATGAGAACGTTCGTCTTATAAAAGAAGCCGAAAAACAAATGGCTGAGATGGAGAAGTTGGCCAAAGAGCAAGCAAAGCGTGAAGAAGAAATGAGACTTGCTATGGAAAAGGCTAAAGAATTGGAACGTAAAGAAGCAGAGGGAGCACAAGCACCTGGAGAAGGAGTGCAAGCACCTGCGGGAGAAGGAGTACAGCCGCCAACGGGAGAAGTAGTGCCGCCGGCACCTAAAGATGAAAATAAAGGCGTAGCGACACCAACTCCACCGTCGGCGGACAAACAAGATAAAAAAGAAGCAACAGCTCCAAAGGCGAATTAATAGTGAACAAGGTATTTAGAGAAATAAAAAGAAATTAGATGGGAACTTTTCTTGATAACTGGTGTCATATTTACAGTTCGCAGAGTTTACGATAAAAAGTAATCTGCAATACATGGCAGAATTGTGAGAGGATGATCAATGAAAAATGGAATAATCATAATAACTCTCTTAATTTTTGGATTAAGTGTTTCTGTTGTTAATGCACAGGAATATGCTGAAAAAACGGAATATTCCTTTGATGATGATGTAGTTACAGGTGACCTTGTAAGACCGGATGGCGAAATAACTACCGTCAGAAAAAGGGGGAAAGAAAGAAGTTTGATTAGAGTTCGACAGCACTTTATTCCTGAAATGTTAAAGTCTGTTGAGGATCTATGAAAGCTGAACTTTTTAAGGAATAGGAAAAAAAATGAGCACATTTCAACTCAAATTTGAAGTTTTTAAGGCCGGCTCTTTGATTAAACAAGAAATCTTGTTTCAGGAAGCAATAAAAATCGGAAGAACTCCTGGTTGTCATTTGTTAATTGATGACGAGGATATTTCTGGAACTCATGCAGTTATAGAAGTTGCCGGAGTTGGGCAGATTTTTATAAATGACTTAGGAAGTATGAATGGTACTAAGGTAAATGGACAACCTGTGGGAAGAGCATCGTTGAATAATGGAGATGTTATTACTCTGGGTTCGGTAGATATTAGAATGTCAATCATGGCTGCTGTGGCTCAGGCACAAGCACCCAATGCAATTCCTATTAGTCAGGCTATGCCCATGCAATCTCCAATGAGTGCTGATTTTTCGGGACAGACAATGCTTGGCGCTGGTGCACCACAGATGTCTCCTATGGCAAATTACGGACAGCCACAAGTTGGATTTGCAAGTCCTAGTGTACCGCCGGCCAGAATATCAGCACCTCCAATGGGTATGGGAGCAGGCATTCCTGTTCAATCGCAGATGTCATATCCTGTCGGCGCAGTGGATTTGAGTTCGGTTGAAGATACATCCAGACAATCTACTGAAGTTGTGGTTCTTTGGAATGGTTCTGTTTTAAAAGTAAATCACTATATGCCGGATGAAAAGAAACCTATAAATTTCTATATTGGAGAAGACCCTGTATGTGATTTTCCGATTCCTCCCGAAGTGCTTAACGGATCAACAAAATGTGCTTTGGTTGTTAATTCATTGGGGGGTTCTTCAACAGTTACAATACTTCCTAATGCGCAAGGTGATATTTCTTTTGAAGACGGCAGCAGGATGTCTCTTCAAGATGCTATATCTTCAGGAAGAGTTTCTTCTAGTTCTGAGGTGCCGGGCGGATTTGCATTCAACTTGGTTTCAAAGTCCAGAGTAAAAATGGATATAGGCCCTTGGACATTTTTGGTAAATTCTGTTCCTTGTCCCAGAAAATTTGTAGCTCCTATGGAGTTTGATTGGTCTTCTCAAATATACACAGGATTTTCATTAATATTGCATTCAATATTTTTAGCTCTCGTATATTTTATTCCGCCGGCACCGGAAGGTTTGTCGTTGGATCTGCTCGCCGAAAATAATAGATTTATAAAATATATGCTTACTCCGCCGGAAGTTGTGCAAGATGAAGTACCCGAATGGCTAAAAAAAGATAAAGAAGATGAACAACAGGGTGGAAAAGGAAAGCGTCATAAGGGCGAAGAAGGTCAGATGGGAAAAAGGGATTCAAAGAAGACCGACAATCACTATGGTATAAAAGGTCCAAAGGATAATCCCGACCCTCACATGGCACGTTCTATGGCAAAGGAGATGGCAAAAAATGCAGGTATTTTGAGTTACTTATCTGCTGCAAATGCACCAACTTCTCCCTTTGGTAGAGATACTGCGCTTGGTGTTGACCCTGAAAACGCTCTTGGTGCTTTGATGGGTAATCAAGTAGGAGAGAATTTCGGATATGGAGGATTGGGATTGAGAGGAACAGGTCGAGGCGGCGGCGGTACAGGAGAGGGTACAATTGGTCTTGGAAATCTTAACACAATTGGCCACGGCGGCGGCGGCGGTTCCGGTTCAGGTTACGGTCGAGGCGCAGGCGGTTTAGGCGGAAGAAGAGGCGGAGCTCCCAGTATACGTTCCGGTGCTGCTATGGTTACAGGTTCTTTATCAAAAGAAGTTATTAGACGAATAGTTCATAGACATATTAACGAAATCAAATTTTGCTATGAAAGACAATTGGCAACACGTCCCGACCTGTCAGGAAGAGTGTCTATTAAATTTATTATCTCAGGAACAGGGGCGGTTCAAATGGCTGCTGTTGAGAGTTCTACGTTGGGAGACCCAACGGTGGAAAATTGCATTGCATCAGCTGTTAGAAGATGGACTTTCCCACAACCCGAAGGAGGAGGAATCGTTATCGTAACCTATCCCTTCCAGCTTACCGGTGCTGAAGGATAATCCATTCTATTTTCTGTTCTTTTATTAACAAAGACATTTTCTAATTGGTAAGAATTAATGTTAGGGTAACCTTGACATAGAATCATCTCTTGTTAGAGTGGCGTGTCTGAAAGCGACTGATAAATTGTTGATTTATGCTTCATTGCATTTCGAAAAATCTACGAGAATTGAATTAAAAAAGATGTTAAAATTCCGTTTATATTTTTTTAAAAAAAATTGCCGGATAGTTGATTTTGAAAAAGAAATATTTCGACTATCAATAATTACGCCGATTTTCTTACTTGCAATATTGTTTTTATCCGTTTCAGGAAAAGCAGACGATATCAGTAGTAATGGGAAAACAAAAGGGGAGAATGAATATTTAAGCCCAATAGGAAATGACTCAGTACGGATACAGGAAATAGAAGAAGATTATGAGCCAAAAATAAAAAGAATTGTAGTTCCTCCATTTTATCAAGAAAAAACTGATAAGTATAAATTGCAGCTTTTCTTTCCATTGTTTGTAAGAAAATATAGTCTTATAAATTCTGAAAAATATTCTATCGGTATATTTCCGTTATTGTGGCGAAGCATTGATGGGGATAAATCGACAAATGTAATTTTTCCACTTTATACAAGAATTAGAAGCAGTAATTCAAAAACCGATATCATTTTGCAGACCTATTATAAAAGAGGAGTAGAAGGATATCATTTTGGTTTGGCACCGATTTTATTTATAGGAAAAAATGTAAATAAAAATTCAACTTATCAAATAATTCCGCCAATTTTTTGGAGATTTGAAAAAGAAGAAAAAAGTTTTTTACTCGCCGGAATTTTCTTTTTAAAAAAGGAGAAAGATAACTATAATTTTGGATTACCTCCTTTAGTATTCGGCGGAAAAGACAATTGGAAAAGTTATCTCACAATTGCTCCTCCATTGTTTTTTAGATTTCAGAACGATTTAAATTATGAAACAAAAACAATTATTCCTCCATTCTTTGTTATTTCTAGACAAAATGGTTGGAGTTTTGGCGCGTTACCTCTTTTGTATCTTGCGAGAGATAAGGATTGGGATAAAACCTTATTGATACCATTTTATTACGGAAACAGAGAACAATATATAAATGCAAACGGTGAGGTAATTGGTGAGTTAAAAAGTTCATACCTACCATTATTGTTAACATACTTTAGAAAAGCACCTGGGTTAAAACAAGGTGGAGTGGCTTTGTTTTATCATTGGTATTGGAAAGAGGGTGATTATCTAAGAATGTATAGTCCGTTGGTATGGAGATACGGTAATGAAAGAAATGAAGAACATACAACCTTAGTTCCGCCTATAGCTTATTATAAGAAATCTCCTGTAGAAAAAAATCTAATGTTAGGTCTTATCTACTGGGATTTTCATGACAAATATAAAAAAAGAACAATAGCAATAATGCCGTTTGCGGGACACAGCAAAAGTCTTCATTCAAATGAAAGACGAACATGGATTGCACCAAGTTTTGATTTTGGAGTAGGTGAAGAAAATAAGAAATTTTTTCGATTTCATCCTATTTTTTATTGGGGAAAAGACTATGAGAAACAACATTTAGTAATATCTCCTATTTTTTGGAAATTTAAAGACCCGGAGGATGATAGGTTAGTTGTATTTCCGTTTTATTGGAAATTCAAAGATTTGTTACATGATGATAAGGCACAAATATTTTTCCCAATTTGGTGGAAATTTGATGATCCCAGAAGAGAAAACAAATCGAGAATCGTTTTCCCTTTAATTTGGGATATAGAGCGGGGAAAAAAGAACAGCAGAATAACTATTGGTGTTCCGTTGTATTGGCGTTATAGAATTAATGACAGGTCAACTACAGGTATATTAAATGTTTGGTTAAATAAAGGTGAAATTAAAAATAATAAATATTGGACTTTCAATATATTTCCGCTAGTGGCTTTTGGAAATCCGCCTTCACAAGACGGCACATATTGGTCTGTTTTTGCAGGATTAGCTGAATGGAGAAGACAGGGAAGTTCCAAACGCATGAAGATATTCTGGATACCGATAAATATAGATTCCAAATAAAGACTATAATTGTATTTAGGAAAAAGATATCCTTTTCTATTTTTAGCTAGATTCTTTGAATGTTGGACGAATGCAGCAATGTTATGTAAAACAATGCTGCATGAGTAAGAGCGTTTTTATCATCTATACCGGCGGCACAGCCGGAATGAAGAAATCGAAAAAAGGATATATTCCGTGTTCCGGTTATTTGCAGAAATTATTATTGAAAAATTCTAAATTTTTTGCGTCTGGAATGCCAAATTTTACAATCAGTGAATTTGATCCTCTATTGGATAGCGCAAATATGACACTTACTCATTGGGAACAAATTGCACAACAAATAGTTGAAAATCATGATTTATATGACGGGTTTATAGTAATCCATGGTACAGATACAATGGCCTATACAGCTTCAGCATTATCTTTTATGATTGAAAATCTCAAAAAGCCCGTTATTTTAACCGGCTCACAGATTCCTTTGTCAGAATCGCGAAATGACGCAGAGACAAATATCTTACTATCTCTAAGCCTAATCGCTTCTTATCACGAAATAATGTCAGAGGTTTTTGTTTGTTTTGATAATTCCCTGTTTAGAGGTAATAGGACAACAAAAGTTGATGCTGATTCTTTTTCTGCAATGGCCTCACCCAATTTTCCTAAAATTGTAAAAGCAGGTGTGTATATCGATTGTAGAACAGATTTATTGAGGAAAAAGCCTTTAGACGAGTCACTTGTTAGTTTTTCAAGAATGCATTTTGGAGCTGTTGCATCAATTAGGCTTTTCCCAGGAATTAGGTCTGAATATATAAAAAATATTCTTCAACCGCCGGCGCAAGCGGTGATTTTAGAATGTTACGGTGCGGGAAATGTTCCCAATAATGATACATCCATTTTAGACACTATCCGAGAAGCTGTGAGTAACGGACTGATAGTTCTAGCGGTTTCTCAATGCATTAAAGGCAGTGCTGACTTTGGAATGTATGCTTCCGGTCATGCTCTTGCTGATGTCGGTGCGGTCAGCGGGTATGACATGACTTATGAGGCAGCATTAACCAAACTTTTATATCTTTTGGGAAAAAAATTAACAACAGAAGACATCAAAGGGTTTTTGTTAACTGATATTCGAGGTGAGATAACACTTCCTGGAATAGGAAATGAAGATATTGAGAATTCAAGAAAACAATTGATTTCCTATTTCAGCAATCTAAAAAATGCATAGTAAATCTGACTGATGTAAAGATTACATTATTTTAAACATACTCTGATATGCTTTTTAAAGATAGGTGTGAACCGGCGATACCTGCAATTGATGCCCCGATCACTAATAATATTGATAAGTTGTTTCCGAATCCTGAAAGCGAGTTAATACCGATTAGAGGAATTATATTAAACAGAGCGGATTCGGCTTTGGAAAGAAGACCTTCCATACATAACAAAGCTAAAAACATTGCCAAGGCAGCCTGCAGAGCGCCTTCTAATAAAAATGGAAATCTTATATATTTTTTTGTGGCACCGACTATTTCTAATACCTCTATCTCTCTAACTCTAGATACAACGCCTGTCCTAATTACAGATGATACTACAAGAATTGCTACTAAAAGAGCGCAAAGTCCCAAGACAAAAGAAATAAGTTTTCCTAGCTTTGCTAATGTCAAAATTTTTGAAAACCATTCATCATAACTTTCAACCTTGTCTACCATTGATAATGCCGATATTTTATCTGCTAACAACTTTCTTGCCGATTCACTTTTGGATATAGTTTCTTTTAGAAATATCTCTATTGATACAGGAAAGGAAGATTCGGGTAACGAACGAACCATATCTCCATGCATCCCCATTTCTATAGCAAAGATTTCTCTTGCCCTACTCTCTGAAATCAAATCAACTTTCTCGATCTCTTCTGTCTGAGATAAAGCATTCTTTAGCTTTTCTATATCGGTTTCAGGAACCCCTTCTTTTAAATAAATAGTCATTTCCGCTCCGCCGATCCAATAAGAAACAATTCGATCCAAATTTTGGGCGGTTACAAGCGTAAGAGCAAAAGATAGAAAAGTTACAAAAAGAGTGCAAAGTGACAAAAGGTGTAACCACGGTCGGCGTCTTGTTCCGTCAACTGATCTTTTTAAAATATTAAGAAGCCTTGTTAAGCTCATTACAAAAACCCCATACAAGTATCATCCTGCTGCAAGATTTTTCTTGAAATTCGGTCCCTCAGAAGACATGCCGATTATATGACCTCTTTCAATTGCTATTATTCGATGAGGTCTAGATGCCATCATCATTCGATCATGAGTTGCAACTACTACTGCTGCACCCTCTTCTTGTGCCTGTTCTAAAAGATCCAACACAAAGCCTGCGTTATATGAGTCTAAGTTACCCGTAGGTTCGTCAGCGAGAATAAGTTCAGGTGATGAAACTATCGCACGAGCAATTGCACATCTTTGTTGTTCTCCTCCAGATAAGCTTCCCGCAAGTTCGTTGAGTCTTCCCCCTAATCCCACTTTTTCTAAGGTTTTTTCTACTCTAATATTCATTTCTGTGTGAGCTATACCGATAATTTCTAATGGGAGTGCCACATTGTCGGCAACGCTAAGATCGGGAATTAGTCGAAAATCCTGAAATACAATTCCCATTGATCTGCGAAGAACGGCAGTAGCAGAATTGTTTAAAGAGGCCAAATCATGGCCATTAAACAGAACTGTTCCTGTATCTGGAGCCTCAAGTGCGCCTAACACCTTAAGAAGAGTGCTTTTACCTGCACCGGACGGCCCGGCAATATAAACAAATTCGCCTGGATATACATTAAATGAAACATCAAAAAGTGCAGAACGGTCATTTCGATAAAACCTACTTACACGTTTAAGAGTCACAAGTGGAGACACAGTTTTATTAAAAGATGTTACATCACATCGCATAACTTTGATTTTTAAAAACATTTTAGAAAATGGCAAAAAATTTGCTGAAACATTTTCTACTGAACCTATAAACCCTGAACAAAATTATTTCTGTGGATAGACTGTTAGTATGTTGTGAACAAACTGTGGAAGCCGATGTTTTTCTCAGTATCTACTAGATATTGTTTGCCAAAGATCAGGGTCCCACAATATGTTGTGTCATCTGCTTGACATCAATCCATAGTTGTTGCAAAAAGGCAAAGAGGCAAACAACCTGAACAAGTTTATTTTTTTGTTTTTAATTTAATTTTTAGAAAAATCTTTTTCAATTGTGTTTATTTTTGAAACATTTTTTCGATAGGGGAGAAATTAATGCGCATGAACCAACAAGGGAGCAAACAAAAAGAAGTGAGAGTCGAATCCTTATCTGAAGACGCTAAAGAAAAAAGGACTCTCTCCGGCGGTCTCAAATTTTCTCGTCTTTTCACTCGAAAAGGGATTCATCCCTATGATGAAATTGAATGGGAGTTTAGATCTGCATCTATTTCAAATGAGAAGGGACAAACAATTTTTGAGGCTCCTGATGTAGAGGTTCCTTCGTTTTGGAGTCAGCTTGCTACTAATGTGGTAGTATCCAAGTATTTCAGAAGCCAATCCAGATGCGGAGACCGCGAACACTCTGTTAAACAAATTATAGATCGTGTAGTTAATGCTATTTGCACATGGGGACGTGCGGGCGGCTATTTTGCTTCTGAATTGGATGCTGAAACTTATGAAAACGAACTCACCTATCTCCTAATTCATCAAATGGCTTCTTTTAACAGTCCGGTATGGTTTAATGTTGGTGTAGAAGAGCATCCCCAAGCATCAGCTTGTTTTATAAATTCTATTGAAGACACAATGGATTCAATTTTAAATTTGGCAACCATCGAAGCTGCTCTTTTTAAGGGGGGATCGGGTTCAGGAACCAATTTTTCTGCTCTTCGCTCTTCCAAGGAAAAGTTGTCGACAGGAGGCCAAGCTTCAGGTCCGGTTTCTTTTATGAGAGGATTTGATGCGTTTGCCGGTGTCATTAAGAGCGGAGGAAAAACTAGACGTGCCGCAAAGATGGTAATTCTTAATGTAGATCATCCGGATATTATGGAGTTTATTGACTGCAAAGTGACCGAAGAAAAAAAGGCATGGGCGCTGATCGAAGCGGGATATGGGGGAGATATTAACGGTGAAGCTTATGCTTCTGTTTTCTTTCAAAATTCCAATAATTCAGTTCGAGTTAGTGATGAATTTATGAAAGCAGTCATAGAAGACCGAACTTATCAGACAAAAGCCGTATTGGATGGATCTCCGATGGAAACTTTTCGAGCAAAGGAGATAATGAGGCGTATTTCTGAAGCAACACACTCTTGTGGTGATCCAGGACTACAGTTTGATGATATTATCAATGCCTGGCATACCTGCAAAGCCTCAGGGCGTATAGAAGCTTCCAATCCTTGTTCTGAGTATATGTTTCTTAATAACTCTGCATGTAATCTGTCCTCATTAAATCTCATGACTTTTACGAATTCTGACGGTGAATTTGATACTGACAGGTTTTGTCATGCAATAGATCTGATGATCACGGCTCAGGAAATTATTGTAGATGCCGCTCGATATCCGACAGATGCTATAAGGGAAAATAGTATTAAGTTTAGACCATTAGGGCTCGGTTATGCCAATTTGGGTGCTTTACTAATGAGTAGAGGACTTCCATATGACAGCGAGGCCGGTAGGGCATACGCTTCCGGTATAACAGCTTTGATGACTGGCGAAGCTTATGCCCAATCAGCCAGAATTGCAGAAAAGCTCGGTCCGTTTGAAGAATTTGATATTAATCGAGAGCATATGTTGAAGGTCCTTGATATGCATAGCGAAGCTTTGTCTTTGATTGATAAAGAATTGGCGTCTCCGACCGTTGTTCAGGCTGCTCGTGACTCTTGGAAAACTGCATATGCTTTAGGTCAAAAGAGCGGTGTAAGAAATGCTCAGGTTACTGTTTTGGCTCCCACTGGTACCATTGCTTTTATGATGGATTGCGATACCACAGGTATTGAACCTGATATTGCTCTCATAAAATACAAACGGCTTGTGGGCGGGGGTATGTTTAAAATTGTAAATCAATCTGTAACCCAAGCGTTGAAAAGACTTGGTTATGAAACTGATGAAATCAATGAAATAATAAAATATATCGATAAACGAGGGACTATCGAAGGTGCTCCCGGTCTTATTGAAGAACATCTTCCTGTTTTTGATTGTGCTTTTAAGCCGGAAAACGGAAAGCGTACTATTGCTCCTTTGGGCCATATAAAAATGATGGCGGCAGCACAACCTTTTATTTCAGGTGCTATTTCTAAAACTGTAAATGTTCCTTCTGATGCTTCAGTCGATGATATTTTTGATGCCTATGTTACCTCGTGGAAAATGGGTCTCAAAGCTATTGCAATTTACCGTGACGGTTCTAAACGGACCCAGCCCTTGTCAGTAAATGAAAAAGCAGAGAAAGCTCAAAAAGAAAGAGCGGCATCGCCGGAGTTGGCACGACGAAGACTCCCTGACGAGCGCAGAAGTATTACCCATAAGTTTGATATTTCGGGACATGAAGGTTATTTGACTGTGGGTATGTATGATGATGGTACGATGGGGGAAATTTTTATACGTATGGCTAAAGAAGGGTCAGTTGTTTCAGGTCTTATGGATTCCTTTGCAACCGCAATCTCCTTGGCTTTACAATATGGTGTACCGCTAGAAGTATTGGTAGATAAGTTCAGTCATACAAGGTTTGAACCGTCAGGTATTACTCGTAATCCAGAAATTCCTTTGGCCAAATCAATTATGGATTATATTTTTAGATGGCTTGAGCTTAAATTTATGATCGGAAAACAAAGCGCTGCTCCCAAAGTATTGAGCAATGACGATGATATGCGCGTATCGATAACAGCACCTAAGAACGATGCAATGGCATTTGAACGAGAAGTAGATGCTCCGCCCTGTCCTTCTTGTGGGTCCATTATGGTGCGCTCCGGGGCTTGTCATCGTTGCCTTAACTGCGGTTCGACTTCCGGATGTAGCTAGTATCCGTCTTAAAACACAGCAAATCTGACAAATTGATGTATAACCTGGGTTTGTCTTGTATCGTAAATGCAAGCCGGCATTGAGTTTTTCGATAGGATAAATGCCTCAACTATATGTTAATCTGTTCTGAACAGACCTTTTGAGAGGGAAACTAATACTACTTGATCATATACGAGATACTTCATTTGGATACCTTCCTTC
>CAYWLQ010000034.1:0-13205 GCA_964458775.1 uncultured Myxococcales bacterium
CTGTCAATATTGGGATTCGGTCCCATCGGATTCATATCGCTTCTAGGTCTTAGCGTAGTGGAAGAAGAAAAAATCATGTCCGAGTCATCTGCCGCAACATAAACCAAACCGGGTTGAATAGACATTGTCTTATCTACTAATACAGCCCTGTGACCGGTGGACTGAGTCAACCAATCGGCAAATCCCCCGGCAAAGCCTTTTGATATGTGTTGTACAACGATGACCGGAATAGTCAGAGGCTTCGGCAACTTTGTAATGATTTTACATACCACTGGCGGCCCTCCTGTGGATGCGCCGATTAGCAATATACCGAAGCTTTTATTTCGACCAATATCAGAGCTTGTTGTGTTGTTGCATAAATCGATATCATGAAGAGGCGGTGCATTGGTCTTAGCCCTTTTTTGATGTAAAATAGGAACCTTTGCCAAGGTTTTAACAAGACGAATAAAGTGAGCTGCCTGTCTTTCATAATCAGGATGAGACTGTGCACACGGTTTGGCCGCCACCTCAAGTGCTCCGCTTTCTAAGACTTTATAGATAAGACCTGGATCATGCGGATTAACACTTGTTACGACAAGAATCGGTCTTGGTGCTGTGGACATAATTGTCTTGATGATATCAAGCCCGTTTTCTCTTTCGAGGTAAACATCCATGGTAACAAAATGCGGATCGTATTTCTCTATCATCCACAAAGCCTGCGGTCCGTCTTCAGCTTCACCTACTACGAAGATGTCAGCATCCTTTTCTAAAACTTTTCTCAGAGCCAAACGAGAAGTTCGCGAATCGTCAACTATTAGTACTTTAATCACTAATGCCCCAGGTATTTGTGTACAATGTTTAATAGCCTATGTTGGTCAAAGGCTCCTTTTACCAAATAGTCATCGGCTCCTGCATCCGCTCCTGCCGCCTTGTCTTGAGGAGAAGAAAGGTTAGATGCCAGAATAACCGTTAAATCCTTTAATTTATGTGATGCTCTTATTTTTCTTGTCAGTTCTAATCCGTCCATATTAGGCATTTGTATGTCAGATACCACCAAATCAAAAGGATCATCCTGTAGAATTCGCCAGGCTTCTTGTCCGTCTGATGCCAGTACCACTTCAAAACCGTCTGCTCTTAGCATTGCCCTTTGCATGGCGCGACTGGACATGGAATCGTCAACAACCAATACTCTTTTTCCGTGCGAAGATACCGCAGAATGATCAGGCATCAGTTGTGTTTGTGTTTTTTCAAAAAGATGTACAATATCAACCAGGATAGCAACTGAACCGTCTGCTTCCATAATAGCGCCGCTGACTCCCGGTAGATTCTGAAGATTCCATGGCAGCGCATGGGATACATATTCTCTATGTCCCGATACTTCGTCCACGGTCAATCCAAGATACCTGCGACCTCGACCAAGCACTACTATGTTGATCTTGTCAGTATAGTTATGCTTGGGATTACCCATAACTTCAGCTAATGAAATAACTTTTACAGGATCTCCTCCTTCTATTATTACGACATTTTTTCCGTCTACGGTTTTGACGGCTTCTTTGTGCACTCTTAGTGTTCTGACAATGCTTTCTATCGGAAGAACATATACACTCTTACCGCAGCGCACAAAAAGTCCGGTTGAAGACAGAATATTCACCGGCACCCATAAAACAATGGTTGTACCTTCGGCTTGCGGTTGAAGTTCTATTTCTGCTCTACCGCCTAATGCTTCTATTTGAGATCGAACAACATCAAGACCTACGCCTCTTCCGCTGATTTTATTGATCTGATCGACGGTAGAAAAACCGGCTGTAAAGAGCATGTCCGCAATTTGAGAGTTACTAAGCCCAACAGCTGCGTCTTCGCCTATTAGTCCGCTTTTTATGGCTTTCTTTTTAACCTTTTCGCAGTTAATACCTTTTCCGTCGTCTGTGATTTCCAGTCTTATCATAGAGCCTTGAAGTGAGGCAGTAACACTGATAAGTCCCCTCGCGGATTTTCCCGCAGCTAATCGTTCGTCAGGACTTTCCAATCCGTGGTCTATTGCATTGCGAAGCAAATGCATCATGGGGTCTTGAATTCGTTCTAATACATATCGGTCGATTTCCACTTGTCCGACCGATACTTCCAAGTCTGCTTCTTTGCCGCAGATTTGACACGATTCACGTACTATGCGACGCCATAAATGTGCTGCGCCTCTTAACGGAACAGTACGCAAATGTTTTGCGGTTTCGCTTACCTCCTCAACAAGGTTTGTAAAGTCTAGAATATCTTTTCTTCCGTTTAAAAGAAGCCTTCGAATATCGCTCATAACCGGTATTAGCTCAGAATGATTATTTGTATTAGACTTCTGCAATAACTGAAGTTGTCTGTAGATATCGTTTTGCTGACTCTGAGTATTTATCAACCTAGACCGAAAGGTTAAAAATTCTCCGACAAATTTTATTAACTTATCTAGTTTATGAGGGTCAACTTTAATTACAAAAGGAGAAGCTGATGTTTGCGAAGGTCTCTGAGAATCGGTCTGCGATTTGGTATTAATAAAAGAAGAAGTGTTTTTTTCCGAGAGCTTTTCCCCCAGCTCAGTTAGAATATCGATTGTCTCTTGTATTTTTTTTTCAGAAACCATGCTGTCTACGGCAGCTTGTATTACTCCAAGAGTGTCCAGTGCACATTCTTCTATGTGTCTAGGAAGAGGCCCGTCTGAATTTTTTTCGAGCGCCAGTATACCTTCCAGTCCGTGAGATAGAGATTCAACTGCATTGGCGCCCGTCGAACACGCCGCACCTTTTAAATTATGAGTAATTCTACAAACAGTATCAAAAGCGTCGTGAAAAGGTTGTCCGGACAACGAGCGCAACTGCCTAATTTTCTCAGAAAGGGACTCGATGAACTCTGTTGCTTCTTCTCTAAAGATCTGTTCCAGTTCTTCATCTTTCATCATTGATTGTCCTCATCATTTCACTCACTGATAACAACTGTTTGCGTAGTTATTTTCCGACTCCAAGGCTATTTTGTTAATTCATTCTTTAGTCGCAAATCTTTCATCGACTGTTTTATGATCACTGCTGCCTGCTCGAACATCTGAGCAAGTAAAGAGCCTATCAATATCTAAAATAGTTATAAGGTCTTTGGTTGTTGCGCGAATAGGTCGATTAAATTCAATTGAGGTGTCATCCAGGGTTTCGCATAGATCCGATAATCCAATTTTTCTAAAACCGTCTACCCTATCTACAAGCAGTCCTATCTTTCCAGGGAGGCCCTCCACTATAGCAGTAAATGCAAAATTAGGACGGCCGGTAGAAGCAAACCACATTGCTAGATCCACAACAGTTACGATTTCACCTCGAACCTGAACAACACCCCTTATCCAGGAATGGAGATTAGGTAGATAGGCGATTTTCGGGGTTTTAACGATACAGCTTAGAGATTCGGTTGGAATTCCGAACTGTTCTTGACCTGCACTGAAAACTGTCACAGAAAAAAGACCGACTGTAGGTATAGATTTCTTGGCTCTATTGGCCAATTTTTCGGCACGCTTTTTCATAATTACATCAACATCAGATAGTATCATTTTCTTTTTCCATTTTTATTTTAAACATGTGAACAGTTCTTAGAAGTTCAGCTGCTCTTGTTTTCCCGTCCTCTAAAAGCTGATTTGCAGCAGTTATAGAAAGTTCTTCAGCCAAGGCATTCATTTGAGCTATTGCTCGTTTATGGAAGTTGTCCTCAAACAAGGTTACTGCATACCAGAACCTAACCAGCTTGTTTGACGGGTTGTCGAAAAGCGCTCTTCTAAAGTATTCTTTTGAGGCTGCATGATTGTCTTGGTTTAGCGAGTCACGACCCCTCATATAATCTGAGGATTCTGCCTTAGCTATTGATGATTCATTTTCGGATATACAAGCTGTTTTATACGATTCAGTCGAAACCGGCATTCGGTCAGTCTGTTCTTCTAAAGGAGGTATTGAAGGTAAAGACTTTCGGTAAACGGAAAGACCCAAATCTTCCATTCCTTCAAATTTTGTGAATTGAATTGGCGGATCGCTATATGACAGACATAACAATCCGTCGGGTTTCAACATACAGCAGAGTTTGTTATAAATAGGTTCTATCGCTTCTTTTGCAAAATATATGGCCACATTACGAAACATAATAACATCGATAGAATCAGGTTGTATTGTAGCAAGTTGCTCTTGTATTGAGTTGTGATGAAAGGTGACCATTGAATGAATTGCAGAATTGATTTTGTATGTCCTCTCATCAAGCATTTTAAAAAAAGCACATTTTCTAATTTCACTTAGTCCTCGAAAACTCCAGATAGAAAATATTCCGTTGCGTGCAGCTGATATTGAATTGCTGCTGATATCGCTACCAAAGATCGAAATTCTATTTAGGTCTTCCGGCTTAAGAGTTTCTTTTAAAAGTATTGCAAGAGACAAAGGCTCCTCACCTTGAGAACATCCGGCTGACCAAATGCGAATCCGGTATGAAGGATCGGTTTCTTCCAATCGTTCTCTTAGAAAATCCGCAATCATCTTTAATTGCTCCGGATGGCGGAAAAAGAACGACTCAGGCACCGTTATGCGTCCGGCAACTTCTTTTAGCATGTTTGAGTTTGTTAATGCACGAACCATAACTTCATGCTCAGGAATATTACTATCTCGTCCGATGTCTTGAACTGCTCTTAAAAGAAAACTCTGACGGTCTTCGTCAATAGATAATCCGTAGCGTGAGCAAAGTGCTGTCTGTACCTCTTTAATTGTGGGCACTGTCGTCCTCCGAAGCTTCTGTGAGGGAAAGCAGACCCGACATGCTCAACAAAAGCATAGGGTCATTGTTGTAATCAGCTATACCCAATAAAAAGGGAGATGCTATCATTTGTTCGGCTACCAGTTGCAAATCATCTTTCTTTTTTTCAACAACCCCTTCAACTTTGGTAACTGCAAGTCCTATACATTTGGTTTTTACAGTGCAAATTACAATAAAATCAGAAAGAGTAGGAACATGACGAAGATTGTCTATTCGACTGCTTAGATCAATTATAGGAATCATCGCTCCTTCAAGATTGAGCAGTCCTATCAACCACGCGGGCGAATCCGGAATAGAGGATGTAGCACACATTGGTACGACTTCGTCGACATATTTGAGTTGAATGCCTACTGTTTCGTTGTCTGTTTGACAAACCAGAACTGAAAAAATCGGCTCAATAATTTCTTCGTCAAGAAGTTCTTGTCGACACATCGAATGCAAGAGTTCAATTTGCCTTCTTAAATCTTTAAGCTCTTCTAATAATCCGGAGTATTTTCCATTAATATTTTTACTATTCATTGTTTTACCGATCAAAAATTTAAAATATCTTGTTATTTGACAGATTCATGCATTTGTTTTTTTAGTTCTTAGTCTATATGAATCTATAATGGTATTGGTCGTTGTCAAGTAAACCAAAGTGAGTATTATTGTTGTTTATCTGCAGATATCCGTTTCTTTTTTCCAAATCGTTTTCTCCAGGTAACCCCGACCTCTCCTTTTTGAGCGTCTCCATATTCTGTTTCTATCGACCATTCGGGGGTTACTCTAAGTTCAACTCGGCCTGCGGTTTTGTTTTCCTTTGGAGGGGCATTGTGATGGTATTTTGTTTCAATGTAGACTCGTCGGCCGAATCTCTTTCCCACCACAAGAATAGGCTCTTCGATTGTATCTCCCAATGCAATACCCAAACGATCAATTCCCAGCTTTTCGTAAAGCTGTCTTTCTAAAGTCGGATTGTTAAAAGCCAGCAACAGCGAGGCAGCGCTTGCCTGGATGTTCATGTCATTGTTGCCGGCGTTTGTCGTATCCGATTTTCCCGTGGCCAGCAGTGCCACGATTTGGTATTGGCTGAGATTTGGATTAGACGAAAGAATTAAATCAGGGCGACTGAGTCTTCCCCTGATGGTGACAGTAATAACAGCTTCCGATGTGTCACATAAGGCTGTTAGATCTATGAAAGGGTCCAATTTTCCGCCGGATGGAAAGTTTATGTATCCCGATTCTATTTCAAACAAATTGCCCATAAGTTCGAAACGACCGGGAAGTGCTGCAATGCTGCCCGAAATTTTGCTGCTTTGGTCTTTTAATAACACCGATGTTTCACCTCTCCATTGCATTTCAATTCCCGTACCGCGAATATCGATCGGTTCATTAAAATCCAAAGAGAGTTTCATTATCTTTGAATCGTTGGATACTGCCTCTATTGGTTCTTCTTCTCTTGAAAGATACTTTACCTCAGTTCTTGTTCCCATGCGAATATCTCTCGGTGTAGGACCTCCTCCTGTTGTAATAACTCTGACATCCATGTTTCTAAACTTGAGGGCGACTTCTGTATTGGTTTTTGTAAGATCAACCTTGGTGTCAATCGCACCGCTGACCAAGGCTTCGGGAAGCCCGGGGCGAACAACCGGAAAACGTCTTAAATTTAGTCGTCCGAAACCTGTGATGTCCATATTATCTTTCAATTCTAGGTAGAACTCACCGTTTCCGCTTCCTGAGCCGGTGGTAAATTGTAAATTGTTCATCGACACCTTTTTGTCGATTACATCAATGTTGAATTTAATATCTCTCAGTCTCTGATTAAGCTCGGTTACTGTTACAGCGCCCTTTTCGAGTTGTAATCGCCCTGAGGTTTTGAGGCTTTTTATTGTACCGCTTGCTTCGAGACTGCCTTTTAAAAAACCTTCAAGTTTATACAAAACATTGGGCAACATTGTTGTGAAGGGTCTCAAATCTATTGTCGGAATATCCAATCGTGCCTTTATCGGTAAATCGAGAGGGTTTAGTTTGTGTTCTGAAATAATTGATTCCGGCAAGGCGGTTTCGGCGTTTATGATTGCCAAAGGCGAGGTTTGAGGGCCGATTAGTAATTTGAGCGTTTGTTTGTTTTGCGCAGCGCTGATGTCTCCATGTAATCTTATCGGAAAATGATTCGGCAAGGTAACGTCACCGTGAACAGCTCCTTTTACGTTAAAATCGCCGAATTTTCCAAACGCCTTGACATTTCCCGCCACTCTAAAATCTGGAAACCAAGGCATGTTTGTAAATGCTGATACAAGCTCTTTGTCTATTCCCCAAAACTTGGCCTCAAATTCGTGGCGTTCCAAAGGTTTAAGTGTGAGGTCAAAATTTTTCACATCAAGCGCAAAGGGCAGGGCGGCCTTGATATCGAAATACTGATTGGGATTATCCATTATTTGAGCATGCATATGGAATATGTTATCTTTTATTCCGGCTCTAAGACTTCCGTTCCCTAGCTCTTTGTCTTTTACGGAGAGTTCGGATATGTTAAGATACAAATCGCTTTCAAGGGAATCTAAATTTCCGCTCAATTTTGCAATCGCATTGAGTGTGCCGCTTACCGGAATTGTGGGAATTATATTCGGTGCGGCATCATGCGACAGCTTTGTTACGGACTCTAAATCAACATCTGAAAGGGACATGTCAAGGTGATGCGATTTGTATTTAAGCCAGGTCACAGTATTGTCAATTTTCAAGGGAATCTCAGCGGAAAGTTGCAAGTCTTTTATCGGAAAGGAATTCAGCTTAAATAAGATGTTTGCGATCTTACTCTCGTAGGTAAAAGAAGCATAGGCTTGTCCCAAATCTATATTCATCCATCCCAAGTTTTTTGCTTCAAGCTTGGCCGATATTCTAGGATCATATCCCGATCCTTCTAGTCCTGCTGATACATCCACTGTACCTGACGCCTTTATGTTTAATAATTGTTCTATCGGTTTTTTAATTTCTAATTTATCTATACTTGCTCTAATAGACCTATTGTCTTTGAGCGGCAGATAGAACCCTTTGTCTTTGGGGTCAAAGTATGCACCTACCAAAAAATTTATGTTTGCGCGTTCTGCAATTCCGTTAGAAAGGTCAAAAAAGCCGGATAGTCTTCCGGGTCTGAATCGCGTCTCTGATAACAGGTTGCCTAAACGGATATCTTTAACCGATAAGTCTTTTGCAGTAAGTCTAATTATGCTTGAAAGGGAATCCGTTTCACCTTCTACGGTCGCTCTACAAGATAATTGTCCTTCCAGTTTCAACGACGGAAGTAACTGATTCAACTGTCCCAAATTTATTTTTTCAATTTCCAATTTAAGGTTGTTGGCGCCGCTGAGATTAAGAGTACCTGATGTCAGCAGAGTTCCTCTTAGAAGAGCAAGGTTTAGGGTACCGAGACGGATGTTTTCGTTTGCTATTTCGATGCGAGACGGTTTTATCAAATCAGCTGACATATTGCGGAACTTGAGACTAAACTTGGAGGTATCGACAATAATTGTATCGCCTAAAGAGACAGAGGTTGAAAGGTTTGCATTGGTTTGATGAGCCGAAGAATTGATATTGAGGTTTCCACTAACAGCATTTTTGTTTCCCGAAACCTTGACGCGCAAATCTCCTAGAGATTCTTTTCCAACACGAACCTTTGATATTCGGATTGTTGAATCAAAAGGAATTAGATCGTCAAACGGGTTTGCCTCGGCGGAGATAGACATACTCTTGGTCGAAACACTGTCAACAGAAATATCATTGCCGGCAATTGCGGCCTTGCAGTTTAGTTTGTCATCTGTTTTTTTACACAAACCTTCGGCGCTTAATGACCCTCCTATTTGGGGCAGCTTGACGAGGTCAGAAACAGCGACGCTTGCAGTACGGATGTCTTGAATACCAAGATTAAATCCCAGATCTTTGAGTTGATAGTTTTCGATATCGGTTCGAATTTGTGCGTTTAATCCTTCGGCTTCTATCTTAGCGGATACTTTGCCGTTGCCTTGCACGAATTCGGTTTTTAAAGATGCTAAAAGTAATCCGATTCCCGGAAAGAGGCATTTGTCGCAGTTAAAGTCGGCTTTGACCGATAAGGTCTCAAGGCTTTTGCCCTTTGCGACAAACTCTCCTGTTCCTGACAATTCGCGTTCTGAGGCATTTTTCAAAGTAAGAGGATCTATTTGAGAGAGGCGTAACGCTGCTTTGAGTTCTATTGCCGGCTTAATATTTCCCTTTAAAGAAATTATAATTGTGCTGTTTGAATCGGTATTAACTTGTACCTCAGATTCAAAGCCTTTTAGGCTGCCGCTGACTGTTAAATGTAGAGCCGGATTTATGTCAAATGGTATATTGATAAACGAAGAAAGCTTTTCACTATGAACTTTAGAAAACAATTCCGTATGTAAAGACAGATCGCTTAGGTTTGTATATGCCTGAGGTATAAACACATCGAGAGCGTCTGTTTTTAAATCAAACTTTTCCAGTAAAACAGATTGGCCGTTTCTTGTTATCATAAATCCCAGTTTAGATAGGTTGTAAAAAGGGGAGGGCAATGTTCCTGAAATGTCGTTAGCTTCAACAACTGCGTTGAGTCCCTCTGCCCAAAGTGAGATAAACAAGTTGTCAAGGCGGCTGTGCAATTGCGGAAGATTGGCACTGTTTTGAAAAACGATGCTGATATCGCGAAGCAAAAGATGACCGTATAATTGTATTGGAAGATCTATTTCTATAGGTGAGTCTTCCTCTGTCTCATCTGAGGAAGAAGGGGCCAAATCCGCAAAGTCGGCTTCCGGGTTGTCCTGCATTAAAAAGACCTCTCCGGTCGAGATATATAATTCTTCTACTCTTGCTTGTCCCATTACAAGAGATGCAGGATACCAAATCGCGCCTACTGTTTTGCATCTTACAAATACCATGCCGTCTTTGTTTTTTAGGACAACCTCTGAGAGTTGAAAGGAGCGTCCCAGCGTGCCTGAGACTTGAGCAAACTCAATTTCGCCTGGTATTAGATTGTTGTAGATTCTTTTGGCGTGATTCAAAAGTAATTTCGTGCCTGCTTCGGTGTTGATTGCCGTATAGAGCAGTCCGATAGCAGAAAATGATATAAGAAGAACGGCCGTTGCAATTGACACAAGAACTCGAAGAATGCGTCTTATCTGTTTTCTCAAAACGATTCTCCCAGTCCCAGGTGAAAGGCCCAGTTTGATTCATATATAGACAAGGCGGTTTCGTTGATTCGCGCGGCTATGTCCAATCTGAGTTTGCCCACAGGCGTATCCAGTCGAAGACCGCCTCCGCTGGAAAAATTCCAATTATCAGGAGTAAAGGCAGCATTTTTTGCAACTACATCGCCCATATCCAAGTAAGAAACCAGATAGAAGTTTTGTAAAATGCGAAACCTTAGTTCCAGGTTGGCCAGAATCATAGTGTTGCCGCCTATAGGAATATGTCTACACTCTTTATCTTCGCCGGTGGGACAGTCCTCGGTTTTTGGAGAAAGCCGTCTTTGTCCCCATCCTCTTACAGTATCCGCTCCTCCCAAATAAAATTTCATATTAAAAGGAGCGGCAGGGTTATCACCGTAGGGAAGAATAAAGCCGGTTTGTGCACGAACAGCAAGCTGCAAACGTTTTACAATTTGCCAATATGCACGCAACACAGGTGACAATTTATGAAAATCGTATTGTCCTCCGAACGGGCCTCCGGCAATGGAATAAGTAAGTCCCAGCACTACGCCGTTGCGGGGTTCCATTTGTCGGTCGGTTAAATAGAGAAACGTATCAAGTGACAAATAGCTCAACAAATAAGGATCCCGATAGTCGAGACCCAAGAGCGTTCTGTTGGTTTTGACGGTGTCAGAGACACTGAAAAAATCGAAAAAATTAAAGCGATGTGAAAGTTCAATAGATAGTATGCGAGCAAAAAAACGAGATACTCCCAGGTGAGTACCCGGGGTATAAAACTGATAACCTTCTTCGACTCCCAGCTCAATTGAAGGTGCCAAGGTCCATACCAACCTCTTTTCGAGCCATCCTTTTTTAGTAAATCTGGGTTCAAACTTGACAACAGGACCGTGTTCTACAAGGTTAAAAGGTGTCGGAAGCTGTGCATACCCTACGCGCAACTTTGTGTCCAGACGGATCAGGGCTCCGAAGAGATTGCGGTGTGCATAAATTGCAAAGAGCCCCTCTTCCCATCTGGTGGGTTCAAAAACAATGCTTGCTCCTGCCTTTATCGACTGCATTTTGGTTTCGGTAACCCTAAGGGTGATGTCAACAGTTCCGTTGTTTGAAACCTTGTCTGCTGTATCGGCTTCAACAGTGGAAAACACATCCATGCCGTAAACGTTTTGCTCTAGTTGATTGAGAAGAGAAGGAGAATAGGGCTTTCCTATAGCATAGTCAACTTCCGTTTCAACAGAACGACTTGATACTTCGTTTAGTCCTTCTACCTTGAGTTTGCCTATTAGAGCATAAGGCCCGGGTATAATCTCTATTGTTAGATGAGCACGTTTATGCTCGTCAACTTGTGCTTTCGCCAAAGCATCGGCGGCGGGATAGCCCTTTTCTTTGAAAGACATTATTAAAGAATCGATTCTATCTTCTATTGTGGGAAGCTCCAGTCTATCTCCCGGTTTTATACCGACCTTGAGTTCAACCGAGTTTTTGGTCAGGGTGTTATTGTTTGATATTGAAGGAACACCTTGGGGCCATGAAAATTCTATATTTTCGATTATAATGGGGTCGCCTTCAACGATGATAATTTGCAGATTAACCCATCTTTTTTTCTGACGGATTACCCTAATGTCTTTTACTTTCACATCAGGATAACCGAACGCTCTATAAAGAGACAAGATGCGTTCAACATCAATTGGAACGGATGATTCATTATAAAAAAAGGTGTCGGTAAATGGAAGTCGTATTGTTTCTCCTAGATAAAGATAGGAGAGAAATTCCCGTTTTCTAAATCTGTACACTCCTGTTAGTTCAATATCATCGATTTTGTATGATACATCAGAGATAAGCCTCCTTTCTTTCGCTGTGCAACCGATGAAACCGGACAAAACAATTACTCCAATAATTAGGAAGTGAATAGTTAGTGTTCGTTTTAGCAAATTTATTAACCAATCCGATGAATACATTCTCACAGTATAATATAGCGCTGATACAAATAGTTACATCGTCATATGCACATTCTTTTATAGAAGAAAGAAGGTGATGTTCGCAAGACGTCGGCTTTCAAAAATGACCGTTATGTATGATATGTAAGTATATTCTCAAAAAATATTTCTGAAAGCTGTATAGAAAATTTTTAGGAGCTTTTGTAAAAATCAGATTTGTCGAACAGACTTGAATCGTTGTACTTGCAGTTTTAGAGATAGGATATTTCTATCCTTGCTAGTTGTTCTCACATAAGAATTTTTAAGATCGATAGAGAATCAGATAATGAGCTTGTGCCGATAGTAGTGCAACCGCAAGATCCGGATCCGCTGCCGGACCCGCCATCCGGTCCTGCGTCCAAATCAGTATCACTCTCCGTGTCAGTATCCGCGTCAGTATCTGCGTCAGTATCAGTGTCAGTATCAGTGTCAGTATCAGTGTCAGTATCTGTGTCAGTGTCGGTATCCGTATCGGTGTCTGAATCTGTATCGGCGTCTGTATCTCCGTCACTTCCAGCGTCAGCATCGGTGTCAGCATCGGTGTCAGCATCGGTGTCAGCATCGGTGTCAGCGTCGGTGTCAGCGTCGGTGTCAGCATCGGTGTCAGCATCGGTGTCAGCGTCGGTGTCAGCATCGGTGTCAGCGTCGGTGTCAGTGTCAGCATCAGCGTCGGCGTCGGCGTCAGCGTCAGCATCAGCGTCGGCGTCAGCGTCAGCATCAGCGTCGGCGTCAGCGTCAGCATCGGCGTCAGCGTCAGCATCGGCATCAGCATCGGCGTCAGTATCTCCGTCACTTGTACCTGCATCCTCATCAGTGTCAGTGTCAGTGTCAGTGTCAGTATCTGTATCTGTATCAGTATCTGTGTCTGTATCCGTGTCTGTGTCACCGTCACTTCCGCCATCAGCATCTGTGTCTGTGTCAGTATCCGTATCAGTATCCGTGTCAGTATCAGTATCGGTGTCAGCATCTGTGTCTGTGTCAGTATCCGTATCGGTATCCGTGTCAGTATCAGTATCGGTGTCCGTGTCAGTATCAGTATCGGTATCCGTATCAGTATCAGCATCGGTATCCGTGTCTGTGTCAGTATCCGTGTCAGTATCTGTGTCGGTGTCACCGTCACTTCCGCCATCAGCATCTGTGTCTGTGTCAGTATCGGTGTGCGTGTCAGTATCAGCATCGGTATCCGTGTCTGTATCAGCATCGGTATCCGTGTCAGTATCAGCATCGGTATCCGTGTCAGTATCAGCATCGGTATCCGTGTCAGTATCAG
>CAYWLQ010000034.1:13305-36523 GCA_964458775.1 uncultured Myxococcales bacterium
CGGTATCCGTGTCAGTATCAGCATCGGTATCCGTGTCAGTATCAGCATCGGTATCTGTGTCAGTATCAGCATCGGTATCCGTGTCAGTATCAGCATCGGTATCCGTGTCAGTATCCGTGTCAGTATCCGTGTCAGTATCAGCATCAGTATCCGTGTCAGTATCAGCATCGGTATCTGTGTCAGTATCACCGTCAGGTCCGGCATCGCCATCGGTATCTGAATCAGTGTCAGCGTCGGTATCAGCATCGGTATCTGTGTCGGTATCCGCATCTGTGTCAGCGTCGGTATCCGCATCTGTGTCAGCGTCGGTATCAGCATCCGGACCTGTATCTGTGTCAGGGTCCGGGTCTAGAATCCACTGAGCATAAAGCGTTACGTTGCTTTCACCCATGACAAAAGAATCACCTTCATTGTAAGAAATACCTGTTCCGTCAGATAACGTATTCCAACCTGCAAAAATAAATCCCGTTTTGACCAGACTGCCGGTGTTACCCAGCACTGTTACTTCATCTCCCGCGTTGTAAGTATTGCTGTCGCTAGGTACAGAACCGCCGGTATTTGTATTGCCGTCGTACAATACCAAATAGGTGGGCTCTGAATATTCATACGGCCCCATATCGTACTGAACTCCGATAGGTCTGACTTTGTTTTCGATGTCAGTCGCCAAACCGGTAACGCAAGCATCGATAGCCGGCGATCCGATGCTTAGGCGATAGTTTTCTCCGTCTCCCGGGGAAACAAACAGCGGATCAACGCTAGGACCCGCATTTGAGCTTTGGTCTATGTTACATTCAAAAGTAACAGGTATAACTGTAAAACCTCCTGAGTCGTTACCCCAAGACACTGTATTGGTAACAGTGTTTACAGTACCGGAAAAACCGGCTCCTCCGATGTTGTTCGCCAAAGTAATGTGATTTAGGTTGAACTCGCCGTTATTTCTGCGAATGCCGGCACCAAGAGCGTGGGCTACTGTATTGCTATAGATCAGGCTATTGGAAACATTAGAAATCGCACTAGGTCCTGTTTGATTGATCGCACCGCCGTAATAAGCGCTGTTGTGATGCAGGTATGTGTTTGTGATTTCCATGGTGCTGTCATTATTATAGATAGCACCGCCTAATCCGGTGTTATTATTGTCGCTGTCAGCAATATTTTCGAAGAATGCGCTGCATTGTTCAGTTAGAGGATTGCAAGCAGTTGCAGTAATCCCTCCCATGGCTAAAGCGTTACGATCTTCTTTGTCGGTATGACTTTGTATCATGGCCACCGGGTAGTTGGCACGAATATTTAAGTTTGAGGTCTCAGCGGCAATCGCGCCGCCGTTAAGAGCAGCAAGGTTGCCTTGGAAAACACAGTTTTCAGAGCTAAAAGTGCTGCCGCTCAAGTAAAATGCTCCGCCGCTTTCACCTGCTTGGTTTCCGGCACCGGCTTGTCCGAATTCTGCACCGTCACATCTTACGTTGGTGCTATCCAAAGCGTAAACTGCACCGCCGAAGCCTCCTAACGCGAGGTTATTTGTTATTGACGGTTTGGTATTCACGTAGTCATCAAACCATACACGTGAACCGCCGGACAAATAGACTGCTCCGCCGTTAACTGCCTGGTTGCCCGCAAGAGTAACCTGTCCGTAGATGTCAAAAAGTCCGTCTGCATCGGTATAGAGGGCACCGCCGTTTCCAAATGCCTGATTCGCAGAGATAAGCATATCAGCACCGTGAGTGGCATACAGTTGTGTTGTTGTGTTATTGCCCAGGTAGATCATCCCTCCGTTGCCGTCTTGAGCAATGTTGGCTTCGACCGAACTGGAAGCATCAGCATGGAAGCTAGCAACAGCTGTGCCGTATACTGCAACAGCACCCCCGTTCACTCCGGCTTCATTGTTGCGCAATGTCCAGCCTTCGGTAAAATCTAGAGTGCCCGCATTAGTATAAATTGCACCGCCGTCAAGGCCGGCGGTATTGTCACTAATTCGACTAGTAGAAACGTTAATTGTCGGAGTTCCTTCTGCAGCCACCGCGCCTCCGTTACCGCCGAGAGCGTGATTGTCGGTTATAACGGATGTGTTCAAGATGTTTAGAGTGCCGGTTCCCCACATACGGATTCCCCCGCCTGCAGTACCGGCCGTGTTGGATGCAACGCTGCTGGCGTCAAGTGTTACGGTGCTGTCAAAAATGTACAATCCTGCGCCTCGTCCGTCATCTGCCGACTGAGCCAGGTGGTTTTCAACACTGCTTCCGGTTAGAGTTGCACTGCTGCTTCCCGCTAAATAAATGCCGCCTCCGTAAGTAAATCCGGTAGTTTGGAATATGTTACCGGCGATCACTGTATTGTTGACCGTTGCAACAGTCCCGTTTGACAAATAAAGTCCGGCACCTGTGTGACCGTCAGGTCCGAGTTGATTCGGTTGATATTGGTCATAGCCGCCCACAACGGCCCCGTCTAATGTAAGTTCGCCGGCGGAGGTGAATATAGCGCCGCCCTGCGATCCGGCTAAGTTGTTGAACATTTGACCGCCGAAATCAATTATACTGTTTTGAGCATAGATGCCGCCTCCGGTGCCGGCTGTGGCTGTATTGCCTCTTCCGTTCAAGTCATCTCCGATAATACTGTTAAGTGCAGAAAGATCACTTTGGTTGACTAAGTATATACCGCCTCCGCTGTTAGCCGCAGTGTTGCTATGGACAACAGCCCTAAGAGTTACTGTTGCATTGTCTGCATAGATACCGGCTCCATTAAAAGCGCTGTTGCGGTAAACGTTGGATGACCCGAGGACGTTGACAACACCGCCTTCATAGACATGGATACCTCCTCCAAGGCCGTTGACTCCTGTGGCCTGATTGTAGGAGATATGGCCTGGGTTCATTTCTAATAATCCGCCTTCGGGAACAGATACGCCGCCGCCGTTGGGTGCTGAATTGTTGCTAATATTTGTTGACCAATCATTCATTATCAGTGTACCCCAGACTCGTGCACCTCCTCCGTCTGTTGTTGCCGTATTGTTGTCAATTTTTGTACCGTTTGTGAGGGTCACAACGGAATTAGTTTCGACATATAGCCCGGCTCCGTAGGTGCCGGTGTTTTCGGTAACAAGTACGTTGTCTAAGGTAACCTGACTGGAGGTAACCTGACTGGAGGATGTAATATCCAAACCTCCGCCTATGGCGTTGCCGCCAGTGATTTGAAGATTGGCCAAAGTTACTATACTGCTTAGAATATCCACTGCGCTTTCTGAATGATATGTAGCATTAATAATCGTCGGTCCGGCATTCGGCGTAATGCAATCGGTTGCATCATGGTTTCCGATAATTGTAAGGTCTTTTTCGGTAATGTCAGGTGCTTCAAAATAAGTACCTGTTGAAACTTGGATTGTATCACCGGACTGCGCTGCTGCAATTGCTTGAGACACTGAACCGTATAAACAACCGCCGCCGTTGATGCCTACTCTCAGAGTTCTGAATTCATCAGCTCCCATATCATAAGGTGTAGCAGGTCTGATATTCAAAACAGGACGCGGGTCGTTGTCTAAGTCATAATTTTCTCCGGTTGTACATCGATCAATGATAGGGCTCGAAGAATGGAGATGAAAGTCGCCGTCACCGGGATTGGCAAAAATGGGATCGATATTTAAATTGTCAGTACCCGTGTAACCGCCTTGAATATTGGAGCAAGCTACGGTTTGTGCGGTATTATTGATACTACTGGTGTGCCCCCAAATATTTGAATTTCTCAAAGTCAGTGTTGCTCCTGCGACCATATCAATGGCTCTGCCGGTGGTGGAGCGCGCAGCATCATTGTACGCAAAGGTGTTGTGTGCGCCTTCGAGAGTTGAATCGGAATACAGTCGAATTCCGTCGCCGGTGCCGCCGGTAGCGTCATTGCCGGCTATCAGAACATTATAGAGAAGAACCTCGCTTAGGTCAGTAGCGTAAAGGCCTCCGCCAAGAACGGCAGTATTATCTTCGACATAGATTTGACGTAAATACACCACACTACTACTGGAGGAGTAAACACCGCCGCCGTAAGCAACACCGGACGAGTTATTGCTCAATTGGCTGCAACGCATCTCTGTACAATCGTAGGCACCCATATCCATACTAAGCGACGAGTTGTTGGTCATATAGACACCGCCTCCGGAATTGTCAGCAGTGTTGAAATGAATATGAGCCTTTCCTCCCAAGATTGAGCTGCTATCAAGATAAGCACCTCCGCCGTTAACGTTTGCCGTGTTGATGTATAATTCAGCGTTATCTAGCAGGTTGATCTCGCTGCCGCTTTCGGCGAAAATCCCGCCTCCGTTGGAGGAGGCTGTGTTGTACATGATTTCAGAGTATTCGCCTTCAATAGTCAAAATACTGTTTATCAAGTAGGCACCGCCGCCGTTGATGGCATTGTTTGAGTAAATGTCGGAACTGTCAGTGATAAAGACCGTGCCTTCGCTCATATAGACACCGCCGCCCAATCCGCTGCCGGTAAGAGCTTCGTTGTTATAGATGTCGGCAGAGAAAATAAGGTTCAGTTGCGGCGCATAACCGCTTAGTGCTGTACCGTCAACACCGGCGCCTCGTGGGGCTATGTTACTGTAGATATTGCTGTCGGTGAATGAAGCCCGCGATGCGTACAGTCGAATACCTCCTCCGTAACCGGTTGCTGTATTGTTGTAAATATGGACATTGTAGCCTGTGACAGCAGCATCCTGACCGACCCACAGACCTCCGCCCCATTGTGCGGTGTTGTTATAAATGTAAACATTAGAGAGATTAAGTGTGCCGGTTCCGCCGCCCCATGCAAAACGAATTCCGCCTCCTTCAGCTACTGTGTTACCGTTGGTAATATTGAGATTTTGTAAGCTTACGGTGATCGCTTGGTCAACAATAACAACCGAACCCGAAGCATTTCCGTCTATCGTTGTTCGGTCGGTTGAAGCGGTGGAACATCCGTCGTAGCCGCCCTGCACAGTAAGGTCAATCGGGACGGTAATGTTCTCGACAAAAGTACGTCCGCCTTCTACGAGAATAGTGTCTCCGGGAGCCGCTGCAAGAATAGCGGCTGAAATCGTTGCATAAGTACACCCGTCGCCTACTGTCAGTATAGCGCTTACCGAACCGCGAGGCTTTACAGAACCCAAGGGTTCAGGTGTTGCAGGCACAGCGTTTTCCTCCGGGCTGTCAAAAACTGATTCTGCTATGCTCCGGTTCTCGGCTTCCGACTCCTCATTAGTTTTAATGATAGCTGCTTCTTCAGCTTCACTTACGGGCGTAGCAGAACGACGAACCGACACGGTCTGTCTAACCTGTCGGTTTGCTTCAACGATATAAGGCATTGCTGCATCGAGCTCAGTGCCGCGTAGTGTATCGATTAAGGCCGTTATTTCTTTAGGTTCTAGATTTTTCACTTCTTGTTCTGCACGTAGCACTGCTTCTTTGGGCAATGATGTCTGCTTTACAGAAAATGTTTCTAACTCAGAAAACTCAATTTCCGGACGGTCTTGCGCAAGCGCAATATGGGGTAGAGCTGTAAAAAAAGATACAGCTACTCCCAAAACCGAACCGAAATACAAATGCGATTTCGACAAATGATTTTTGTCTTTCATAATGCTCTCCCTTCTTCTTTGAGTTCTTTTAAATACATTAAATACATTCTCCCAAAACCCAAAATAAAGATATTGTCGCAAGTTCTAATTCCAGTACCAGTGTAATTATTTTGCAATGAAAAAAATTATACTCAATTTTATTCCAATTTTTAAGCGAATTGTTTCGAAAAAAGATAACTTCTCGAAAACTGTGGATAATTAAGGTTTATTTTTTGAACTAAGTTTGAGGTAAAGGTCAGAAACTCCCCCTTTGAAAGGGGCTTAGGGGGATTCTATCCGAACCTTTCAGCTGTTTATAGACGAGATTCCCCTAACCCTCCTTTTCAATAAAAAAACCTTTTCTTTCTGCGCTTTTTTGTTTTTTTACGGCAGTTTTTGAGAAGTTACGTTCTCAGAAAAACGAAATATTTGAAATGCAAACTGAGTATGAGCCGGCACTGGTATTTGTTGTTTTGGCTTCAAAAGTAATTGCCTCAACGTTTTGGATGTTGATGGGGGGTTGTGTTGTATCAAAGTGAACTTTGGCATCAGCGAATGCATAACTCGTAGGCCCTTTGTTGATTTGGCCGAGGATATAGGTGTTTAGTTGACGGCCGGTCTCTGTAAAAGTTACCCTGATTTCATTCCCCGTCGAAATCGCTCCGGTAATTGTTGCAGTCATGCCTTTGAGATTAGATAAACCTCTTGGGCAGGATCCGATTGGGTAATGTGCTTGTGACGGTTCTTGAATGTCGTTGTTTTGGCATAAACGAAACTGAAGCCCCGCTCCCCATTGAGCCTCCCAGTTTGATACTCGTACCAAATCGCCCTCAAAACAGAATTGTCCGTTTGCGGCATTAGACAATTTGTCGTTAGCTGTTGAGCCGTTCTGATCACTGTAGACAAAGACCGGACCTTGTATATTATAAACATTATCACACGAATTGATCCATGCACTGTGATCTTCGGGATTACTGACACCTCTTAAAATGGTTTCGGTTGACTGTACAGGGCAGTACAATGGATCATCAATTCCGTCCGGTATAAACAGTTCACATCCGACCAAGGCAATGAATGTAGATAGAATTAGAAACAAGTTAATGGGTTTCATTTTACCACTCCCCCGAAATAGTGAAGACCAAGTTATCCCGATTAACCAAAGGGGCAAGTGAGATACGTCCGCGCGGCACATCTTTTTCTTTGATACCTGTTATTAAAAAGACTAGCCCTGTTGATACCATGGCAACTCCGGCTCCGTAGCCTCCCCACATCAAACCGGACCAAGTTCTGCTGGCATCGCAGCTTGGATCACCGTACGAAGTGCAATTTGTTCCGTGTTGTGCAGCCAGGCTGGTGGAGAGACCGCCGAAACCGAGCAACAATACACCGGGCCACAACGTGCCGTGCCCAATAATCCTCTTTTTTCGTCCCTCGATTACAGTCGGTCTTTTAACATCATTCTTGCTGTTATTGTTTTCATTAAGTTGTGTTTCGCTAGATAATTGAATCTTACTATTGTCATTCCCCTGTTTTTCAGGAGTTTTTCCGTTAAAAGCATCCCAATCAACACCGGATATTGCTTTGGTCTCAAATGAGTTCCAAACGTCGTCAATAGAGGGAATCTCTCCCTTTGACATCAAAATATAGGAATGGGCGGCAACGACAACCGGTGTTTGCTCTGTTAATACCTCATATGCTTTCACAAAAGCCCTCATAACTCTGCTCTTATCTTCTAAACCGTAACTTCTAAGTGTCATCATGTGTTTGACTTTCAACCAATCACGGTTCATTGCAGAAACAAGAAGTTGTCTCTGCTGAACATAACTTGTGGCTTGAGAGCATGCAGACTCAGCCTCATTACGATACGGATTTGGGTCAGGAAGATTAGCGAGCTCACACCACGCCTTCCGCTGTTTCTCTCCGGTATGATCGTTTTGCTGTGCCGCTCGCGCTTTTTCGACTTTCTCCTTTGCATTTTGAAGAGCAATAAACGCTTTTTCGCGATTATTCATATCCTCAATAGACAAAGCTTCTAGATTAACATCAGCATTGACGGCCCCCCTATCCAAATCCTGTAGATTGAGCATCGGAAGGTCACCGAGCATTAGCCCGTCCTTGTTGAACATCTGCTCTTCACTATCTGATAGAAGTTTGGCCAGCTTGCTGACGTCAGGTCCTTCTTCTGAGCTGATTCCCAAAACAGCGCTTGCGTTGTCACCGTCAATCTGCGGAGTTTGTTTGCGACCGAATACCAATGCACCCATTGTGTTTCTTGAGTAGTTAACAACCTCTTCGGCTGATACCTTGCCGTCGTTGTTTGTGTCGCCCCAACCCCTGACTGCTCCCAATGCAAGATAGGAGAATGCGGGTTTAGAAGCTCCGGGAAGCTGACCGGCGTACTGGTCACCGGCTGCCGCCGTCATTACGATGGATTTTCCGGAGGGCGGCAGTTTGACATTGCGGACCGGCTGAAGTCCCTCCACTACCGGGTCGCCTGAGGTTGTGCGGCCGCTAAAGCATGCATCGATCACCATTACAGGTTGTGCTTTGCTTTGGTTGAGTACCGCCAGAGCATCTCCCTGTTTCAATCCTCTGGATTCCAGACTATCAGCAGTTTGTCTTACGTCTACGCCCAGCATAAGTCCGTCGCCTTCGGTCGGAGCACCGTGACCGATGAAAATGAACCATATCCGTCCGCCTGTCTGCGACATATTGGCGGCTCCTTCGATAGACCTGAGCATTTCTTCTCTTGTTGCAAGATTTTGAGGTATCAGTTTCACTCTCTCGGCGGGAGTTCCCATGGTATTGACGAGGTAATCGTACCAAGCTTTTGCGTTGGCTTTAGCACCGGGAATTCCGGGTACGTGTTCATAGCGCTCGATACCTACAATAACCGCAGCGTCCAGCTCTCCGCCTCCTGTCTTCGGCAGAGGTTTGCTTAGGTCGGGCCACGGAAGATCCAGTCGTGCACGATTTAGGGACGATCCGGAACTTCCCGCTGTTTTGATATCTTTCTTCTCTCCTCCATCCGACACGTCTGTCGGTGAAGTATTATCGGAAGCTGATTCTTCGCCTTCATTTGTTACATCGGCTCCATGCTCACTCAGATAATTTTTCTGTGCACCGCCGCAAGCAACAATTATGGGCAATGCTGTGACGATTACGATGATATGAAGAAAATATCTTGTTTGTCTCATCTTGCACCTTCCATATTGCCGCTATTCTGAATATCATTTTCCGTGCCTAAAGAGGACTTTGGAAGAACTACATAGTCAAATGTATTATGTGTCCAGCGACGTGCCGGAATTTCTTTGTTGTTTACAAGGCGGTTTCGAAGCTCACCTGCATACTTGGTCGATGCGTCAAGGCTGAGCACGCCTGCCGGCGGTGCAAACTGATTAAAATCTCCTTTTTCTGGAAAACCGTATACAATCATTCTTTCCTCTGACCTTCCCCCTTCTGCAGAGGCTTCTGCAAACATCGGTGACAGCTTGACATGACCGCGCCCCTGAACTTTAGTCGCCGGAATTTCGTAGGTAGGTCGGAGAATAACACATTTTTCGTTAAAGCAGGAAATGACTATTAGCCAGAGGTCGCGCTTGCCGACATTAATGACCGGTTCGAATTGTTGCCCCGGAGTTAACTCTCCCGGCATTGTGATTGATATTTCGGCCTGATTTGAATCCTCAACTGACCCTATAGTAAAGGCCCAAACCTGAGGTGTGCTCCAGGAAAGCGAGGCATCTGCGCTGTTTTCTGCACCGCCTCCGCCGCTTGCGGAGATTGTTTTCCAACCGAAAGAGGCACCGCCCTCCAATGTTTCCTTATACTGAAACTCGCGCCGTCCTGTTCCGACCTTAACTGATATAATAACTTGATCACCGCAGGTTCCGCTGAGGTCAGCGTTAATGATCTTCTCATTGGTGACAACGGTTTCCATTCGAACACCTTTGTTATATGAGGCTTTGAGACTTGCCAAACGATCAAGTTCCATAGAAAAACCGGCTACTCGTTCTGCTTCTTGATGAAATGTTCGGTTCCATTCAGAGACAACCTCCTTGGCGTTCATCCTGCATCCCGGACTGCGAGCGTCTGCGATTTGGTAACCGCCTCCGGCAAGAGCCTTAACCGGACGTCCGAGAAGTCCTTCCGGGTCGCCTATCGGCTCAATAAGAAGATGCTCCGCCGAGTCCTGCATTGATGAAGGAATCTCAGGAAGTTGTTCCATAGCTTTTTGGGATCCGCCGCAGAAACTAAAACTAACAGATACAAACGCTAAAACGACTGTCAGTAACAATCGACTTAAAAATTTTTTCTTCACTGAGTTCACCATTATCTACCGTATGTGAATCCAGACAAAACTGTCTGATTTACCAATCGTGTTATCAAACTACCCGCAAATTGTTTTCCAATATATACATTTTAATCAACATTTAATTGGCGATATATTGATCATTATGCACAAATAGTTGTCAAGACATGTAATATCTTTACAAATTATTGCTTGGAATTGTAAACATGTTGTTAGTTGAGAACAAGAAGCTATTGACGACCAAGGAATATGCGCGCACAACATTCAGCGGAAAAAATTGCGGCTAAAACCGCCCTATGATTAACCGATTGTACAATCTGTTTGGAACTCTTAATGCATTCATCACATATGTCATATTCTGGAAATCGTTCTTTGGAACGAGCTGCTCTCACAGTTACTTGCCTTACTTCTTTCCTATCTCCTTTTATGGGCGCATCTGTAAATGTAGCCTTGCCTCAGATGGGCGAAGCTTTGGGGCTCGGTGCGGTAATGCTCGGTTGGATCAATATGTCCTTTCTACTGCTTTCAGCTTCGTTGGCCGTTCCTTTTGGACGTCTCGGTGATCTTTTTGGACGCAAGCGATTTTTTACTGCCGGAATTATTGTTTTTACCTTGTCGTCTGCGTTCATAGCATCGGCTTCATCAGGAACAGGAGTAATTATAGGAAGAGCAGTGCAGGGAATCGGATCAGCCATGCTTGTTGCAACGAGCACTGCTATTCTTATCTCTGTGTTTCCTCCTGAGAAAAGGGGGAGAGTACTGGGTATCAACGTATCTTCGGTATATTTAGGTTTATCTTCAGGTCCGTTCATAGGCGGCATAATTACCGAATTTCTCGGATGGCGCGCACTGTTTATGATACATCTTCCTTTTGGAATTGTTTTGGTTGGAATAGTACTTGTAATGCTAAAGGGGGAATGGGTAGAAAATCATTCAGAGCGTTTTGATACTCTTGGTGCCGTAATTCTCTCTCTTTCTCTTTTAGCCATACTATATTCGTTTTCCAAATTACCTTCACTGACGGCGATTTCTTTGCTGGTACTGGGTACTATGGGTCTCGTTGTATTTTCTATTGTGGAGTTGCGCACTAATTCACCTCTTATTGATGTGAGGATTTTCTTCAACAACCGTGTGTTTGCGCTGTCAAACATGGCGGCTCTGATTAACTATGCATCCACATTTGCAGTAACTTTTTTGATCAGCATATATCTGCAAAAAATACGAGGAATGACTCCTAACGAAGCGGGACTGATGCTCGTATGTCAACCTTTAATGCAAACTCTGTTATCACCTTTGGCCGGACGCATGTCAGATAAAATAGAACCGAGATATACTGCTACAGCCGGGATGGTTTTGTGCGCAATCGGTTTGGCGCTGCTAACCTTTCTTAACGAGGCAACCTCCAAAGTTTTTTTAATAGGATGTCTTCTGTTCTTGGGGCTCGGCTTTGCTGCATTTTCGTCTCCAAATACCAAAGCGGTAATGAGTTCAGTTGATCGAAAAATGTTCGGTGTGGCAGGTGCAGTGCTGGGTACTATGCGGCAAACGGGTATGTCTTTATCTATGGGAATAGTAATGATAATTCTGACAGTGCAACTAGGACAATCCGAAGTTTCAGTATCCAATGCAGCTTCCTTTATATTTGGAATGAAAAGCGCATTCGCTCTATTTGCGGGCCTATGCATTGTAGGAGCAGCAGCATCGCTGGCAAGAGGCGGTGATAAGAGTTTGCAAAAAAATGCAAGTTAGAAATGACTTCAGTCATTCATCCTGACTGTGCCCCTCGTGGTTGCGGTGCATAGGCAGGATTGGTTAAACGTTTTTGGGGCTATTCAATAGATACAAGATCACGCAAAGCCTGAAATCGTTGTTCTACTGAATCCTTTTCTACTGTTGCCAAGGAGTCAGCGCCAAAATCTTCTACTGTTTTGGAGGCAACAGCGGCACCGTAGACCATTCCGGTTTTGATCGCTCTTGCCGAACGGTCTTTTACGCTTGCCAAATAACCCATCAAACCTCCGGCAAAAGTATCACCGGCTCCTGTGGGATCTTTTACTTCATAGAGAGGCAATGCCGGTGCAAAGAAAGGCTTTTCGTCAGAAAACAAAAAGGCTCCATGTTCACCTCTTTTGATGATCAAATACTTGGGACCGCCGTCTCTTATTTTGTCAGCAGCTGCCGCAATCTGACGCTCTTCAGTCAGCTGATATGCTTCTTCATCGTTAATTACCAAAAGATCAACTCGGCTTATAACCTCTTTTAATTTGTTCAGACTAATATCTATCCATAAATTCATGGTATCGGCGGCAACGAAGGTATCTTTGCTCAAAGAATCTAAGACCTTTAACTGAAGCTCAGGATGAATGTTTCCCAATAGAGCAAAAGGACAGGTTTTGTAAGACGCGGGAATTTCCGGATCGAAATTTTCAAACACTCCCAGTTCTGTATTTAGGGTCTCTCTTGATGAGAAATCAGGGGCATATTTACCGGACCATCTAAAGGTCCTTCCCTTTACTTGTTTTAGTCCTGAAAGGTCTGCTCCTTTAGCTGCAAGCATATCTATATGTTTCTGCGGAAAATCATCTCCCACAACAGCAACAAGGTTTACAGGGCCGAAAAATTGTGCAGCAACAGCAATGTAAGTTGCTGCTCCGCCGAGTACTTCTTCTTTTTTTCCGGCGCTGGTTTCGATGGTGTCAAGGGCAACGGAGCCCACAATAGTCAAGGATGCGCTCATAATACTCTCCCGAAAATAGGTTTCATTTTTTCCGCTGTTTGTCGCGGTATTACTGTTCTATCAGTCATAACGGCATATTCAAGTGCTGCTTTGCATTTGCATTTTCTTTCGGACGGTGCGGTTTGTGCAAGAATTGAAACAACCTTTCGCGCATTGGCTGTGTTTTGTTTGATGACACGAATTACTGCATCAACCGTAACGTCCTCTTCTGTTTCGTGCCAGCAATCATAGTCTGTAGCTAATGCCAAGGTCGCATAACAGAGTTCAGCCTCTCGTGCTAGTTTTGCTTCGGGCATGGCGGTCATACCGATTAAATCTACACCCAATTGCCGATGCATTTTGGATTCTGCTCGTGTTGAAAACGCAGGACCTTCCATGACCATAAGGGTTTTATTACAATGAACCTTTACATCCAGTGCTGATGCGGCTTTAAACAGACTATGCGACAAATCCGGACATACTGGATCTGCTGCTTCTACGTGGCCTACAATACCGTCTCCAAAAAATGTGGAAGGCCTGCCTTTTGTTCTATCAATAAACTGATCCACGACAACCAAATCACCCGGACGAATATCATCTCTCATGCTGCCGACCGCCGAAATGCTGACTACCTGTTCGGCGCCGAGCATTTTCAGCGCAAAAATATTGGCTCGGTAGTTTACCTCTGAAGGCAAGTAGCGATGGCCTTTTCCATGGCGTGCCAAAAAAAGCATTCGTCTTCCGTGTAAGAAACCTTCTGTAATAGGATCAGACGGTAATCCGAACGGAGTTTCAACCGCATGTTCTGTAACATTTTCTAGTGTCTGAAGGTCATATAGACCTGAACCGCCGATGACTGCAATTGTTGTATTAACCATAATAAAGATACCCCTATAATTGTTGTATAAGTATTATATTCCGGCAGGCGAAGGAGGAATTGCGCCTTTTGTTTCCTCAGAAAGATCGATTACTACATGCTTCAGGTTTTCTTCGGTTATTGTTACAGAAAGCTTTTCTTTTAGCTTCTCTATTTCCTCTTCCACTCTCTTTTGCTTCATGTCGCGTTTTACCAAAACCTCAAGTCTGTCTTTAGAATCTTCAAATGATATATCCAATTTAGCCCTGTAACCGGTTCTCATTATTATGTGAAATCCCTTATCAGTCTCAATCAACTTGGGATGAACATCACCGTTTTTCTTGAGTTTGAATGCAGCATCTATGATTGCATCAGGCACAGAAGGATCATCGGTTTCTCGTTCGTTAGGTTTCGCAAAGAATCCTACATCTCCTCCGTTTTTCTTTCCTTCTTCATCTTCAGTAACCTCTTTTGCAATTTTTCTAAACTCATGAAGTTCCGGCTTTTCGGCCAAAAGTTTTTTCAGCTGCTCTTCGGCGGCATTTTTGTCACGCATAACTATCTGGCGAATTCTCATTTTTTCCGGCTTACGATAATCGGATATGTGGTCTTCGTAATACTTTTTTAAATCTTCTTCTGTAGGAGAAAGACTGTCTGCGGATTCAACCAATTTGCGATGCATAAGCGATGCAGTCTTGTTTTTCGCGATAGCAATAACTTCCGGATCTTTGTCATATCCGCGCCGTTTTGCCTCATACGCCATTAATTTGGCATGGATCAACGAATCCAAAAGCTCCTTCTGTTTGTCCTTTGAGGCAAATTCCATTCTAAACATAGGAGGTTGTGATGCCAAAGCATCCTCCATTTCGCCCAAGGTTATTGCAACACCGTTAACTTTTGCAACAACCAAAGCGCGACGAGTTTCTTCGGTAGATTTGGCTGTGTCAGGAGGAGCTTCAGTATCCGAAGCGGCAACGACTTTCGGTACGGTCGGTGCTTCGGTCTGTGCAACGGCGGATAAAGAACAAAACAAAATAGCAAACATGATTGATATAAGTTGAGTGTTATTTTTTTTACCGATCATGGTTTTATACCTCCAAGCCCAAAAAGCTGTTTTCGAATCACACTTTGCATAAATAGTGTTATGAAATCAAGCTGCATACGTTTATTGATGATCTTAACTGTAAAAAAGCCATGTTGACAAATGTAATATTTGAAAGATATGCATCGTATAAATAGAAAACATAGGTTGTAAGGATTGATTTGGGAATTGATCGAGATTGAAACCATTTTACTAGAGAGCATCTGATGTCCGTTCCTGCAATTTTTTTTAAAATCTTTTGATTGTTAGAGATGATTTATATGATGTTGTGCAATGAGGTGTTTGTGTTTTTTGTATTTCACAATTCAGTGACGTATTTGAAAGCTCTTTTGTGTCGGCTTTTTTTATTAGGATTGCTTGTAGGTTGTATTGAAGAGTTGCCGCCAAAAGACGAAGCAAAGGGGACTGATTCTTATGAAGAGTATCTCCAAACTGCGGGTTTTATATCAATACCTTCACGATATGTTGAGTTTGGCGGTCACGGCTTTTCGGAAAAAGGCTTTACCGATAAGGCAAATATTTTCTATTCTTTTATACCTGCTGAAAACGATGTTGATATAAAACCGGTGTTTCTATTTATCAATGGCGGTCCCGGCGCTGCTACCAGTTCTGCTTTGGCGGCTTGGGGAACCGGGCCGTTTTCGGTTGCTGATTTTGGTTCGATAATTGAGAACAAAAGAAGTTTTAGAGATATGGGAAGCTTGATTTATATTGATACCAGGCAGACCGGCTTTTCTTTTGATGAAATCGACTTTCCTTCTGATGAGACTTCTCGAAACGCTTCGTTTAATTTTATTAACTACAATATTTATACTGACGCAGCCGATATTCTACTGACCTTGTCATCTCTGTGGAAGAAGTATCAAAAGATAGAAGACAATCCTGTTGTTTTGGTTGCTGAGAGTTACGGAGGTTCCCGAGCCGCAGCGATCCTAAAAATGGCACATCTTTTGTCATTATCGAGTAATAATGAGACTGTATATCGAGACAAAGTTCTTGATAGTTTGCTTACGCAACATTACACTAGAATATCTGACAATCCTGCACATGTTACAGCGGCAAATCAATTTAAAAATCAAATTTTAATACAGCCCGGTATTGTGCTTCCTATGAAAATCGAAGAAAAATATATGCTTTATTGTTTGTGTAACAGGATAACCGACAATGACCCTCGTGCAGAATACTGTAACAAAGAAGACATCGACTATTCAGACATTAGAGAGCCGTTTGGATTTTTTCACCGACAGGTAGCAGTTGCGCAACAGGCACTAATTACCGCTAAAGGATTCGAAGCTTTTTTTGGAATACCTTATGAACAAGTTTCTTTATTCAGACCGGAAAATAGACTCAAGGCTTTTAGATTTGTAGACAGCGAGGGTTTAGACAAAGCCGATTTTAGCGTTTTTGCCGGCCTTGCAGCTTGGGATGCACATCATATAACTATGAATTTGGCACCCTATCGTTTGTGGAACGATCCTTCTTATGATGCGGGAGCAATTGTGGCAGATGACTTTATTAGAGCGCTTGCTACGGTTAACACTTTCATTACTAATGCATATTATGATTATGCAGTAAATGTCAGCGGTTTGCCTGAAGCGCTCATGGAATGGAGCAATATCCAGAGTGAGCCGATTTTTACTGATGTTAGAATCCTGCCGGAAAAAGATTCTGATAGGTCAGGCTGGATGGAAATTGTTTTTGCGAAAGAAACGTTAACCGGAAAAAATCGCAAGAGAGTTATTAGAATGCCGCAGTATATGAATTCGGGACACTCTGTAACAATGTATCAGGCAGATGAATTTCTTAGAGATGTTGAGGCTTTTCTGGCAACTCATGATTTGTGAGCAACAGCTCAAATATGAATTTAAGCTGCGGTATGTTGCATTGATTATTATTTTGAAGAATTAATATTTAAATGAGACCTTCTTAGACCGAAGCTTGCTGCAACTGTTTCTGCCATTATAAAAAACACAGCTGCAAATAATAGATAGGGCCAAATCGGCAATTTTCCTTCAACTTCTGTGTAGCGCTCTTGTCGGCTTTCTGCGGTTACAACCATTTTTCTTGATAAATCAGATTCTGACGGATTGGTTACTGTAACAAAACCTAAAGCAGGCTGCTCTTTGACGCCTCCTATTTTAGGGATGTCCGTCCATACTGTGTATTCTCCCGGGACTTCAGTATTGTTGAATACCACGTGGGATTTTCCGTCCAGTTCTTTGGCTGTATATACGGTATCTTTATTGAGAGGAGAGCGTATCGTCAAACGCTGCATTCCCTCGCTAACTTCTATTGAAACAGGTCGTCCGACTTCGATAGATTTAGGATTGCGGTCATCAAGTCGTCCGCCCATTCTTTTAATTGAACGCTGAATAAGAGGAAGAAATCCAGGTCGAATCGGTAGATCGCTCCAAGCTCTATCCATAGTAACACCAAGAAACATAACAACACCTTTGTCTATTTGGCGTTCTATTAAAAGAGGCAAGCCGTCTTTGGTATCAACTAATACGGATACTCCCTGTTCGGAAGCCATATCAAAAACTAAATGTCTGTGAATAACGGTTTTTTCAAGACCTGATGGGCCGTCGCCAAAAGTGTCAAAAACAGGATGTGTTCGATTTATAGCTCCCACTTTGACAGGGCGATTGCCGGAGGATTGTCTTACCGAACTGATTTTTGCCGGTAATATCGGTGTCAGAGCGTTAAAATCGCCGGTTTCTTCGTGGGGAGAAATAAATATACTTCCGCCATGATGAACATATTGTATTATTCTTTCGGCCATGGCCGGAGATACCGAAGAAAGTCCGGATAGAAAAACCGCATCATTTCCTGTGAGGGGAGTTTTGGTTGCACTTTCAATGTCCATTACTGAAAAAACAATAGGTGTTTCTACCGAGGCCGACGTTTCAAGCGCTCTCTGCAGATAGAAAGTTTCTGAACGGTAAGAGCCTGGAAAAAAATCACCGTCAATAACCAGCACCGACAGTGAACCGGATACCAAAACAGAAAAATGACGACGATCATCGGCTCTCAGTCTATCTTCGGGAATTCTAACCAATCCCTGAAACACTCCGTCCTCACTGAATCTATGAAAGAAACGTTTGGTAGCCGTACTCATAGCCGGAATATCTACAGTTCCTCTGGCAACCTCACGTCCTTCTATTTCAAAGAATACATCCAGTCCGGTTTTGGCGGAAGATGAATAGTTTGCGATTTTTGTTTCAACAACAATTTCTCTGGCTATTCCTTCAAGAGAAGGTGAAGCTTTAACACTGACAACTGCGAGATTATTTCTTGATAAAGAATGATCAGGATCTATGGTTCTAAAATCCACTCTGCTTCCGGCGGACCATGGCGGCGTATCTAGGTTTTCTCCTTCGTTAAGATCGGATATTAGAATTACTTCACGTTCGGTAAGAGGGCAGTCCTCTAAGATACGCAATGCAACCATTAGTTTCTGTTTTAGCCGACCCGGCTGATAAGTTTGCACCATATCATTGATTGCATTGTGTGATTGAACCAAATCGAAATCCACCTGAGGAACAGTGGTGTTAGAGGTATCACACGTTGCGATTACGGCAGCGGCATCTCCCGGACGAAGTCGGCCTAACTCTTCTCTTGCAAGCTTTTTAGCTTTTTCAAAAAGGGATTCTCCGTCTTCATCTTCGATTTGCATGCTCATGGAATTATCTATTACAATAACAACTGCTGTCGGAGCTCCGGCTCGAATTCCCCCTGTGCGAAAAACTGAGACAGTCGGTCTTGCAGAAGCGGTTACCAAGGCAATAACAAACAGTATCCGACATAACAGTAACAGTGCTTTTCTCACTATTAGTGTTTGTCGCTTAGCAGTAACAGTCTTTGCCAAAAGAAAAAAAGCAGGAAAAGGAATGACCTCGGCTCGTCTTGATTTTAGATGCAGACGGATCGGCAACGCTAGGAAAAGCAAGCCGAGCAGCATCCATGGAGATTGAAAGCTCATTTCAGCCTTCTCCTGCGATGTCTGCGAGAAACAAACTCGGAAAGGACTGACGAGGTAGATCGATCTGTTGTTACTGTCATGAAATCGATTCCGTGACGGCCGCAAAATAATCGCCATGAATCAATAAATTCTTTTGCTGCTATTCTATAGTCTTCTCTTATCAAAGAAGGATTTACATACATTGATCCTTCACCTTCCATACCTGCTAGATTTACCGGCTGAGAAAACGGGAGGTTCAATTCGTCAGGATCCAGTACTTGGATAATAGAAATATCGTGACCGTGAGCAGCAAGCCTGGTTAATGCCGATTGGGTGTCTTCGGTCGCGCCCCACAAATCCGTTGCCAAAACAATGAAAGCTCTTTTTCCCACAAGTGCGGCTGCTTTGGAAACAGCTTCGGCATAACCGGTTTTTTCTTCCGGAATCGGCACAAGCGACGAAAATCTATTCATTAACAATGCCAGTTGACCGGGATTGCGACCGGGAGACGCATGTAGCTTAGTAGATTGTGAAAAAGTCAACAGTCCGGCAGCATCCCCTTGATGTAAAATGATATAAGAGACGGCAGCCGTTAACTCGGCAGCATAGCTCAGTTTGCTCATTACTGCTTTTGAACCGCAATAACCCATCGAATTGGAACAATCTACAACGAATAAGGCATTAAGTATAACCTCTCTTTGTTGTTGCTTAACAAAATACTTGTCTGTTCTTGCGAGAGCGTTCCAGTCAATGCGTCTTATATCATCGCCCGGGTTATATTTTTTATGCTCAGCAAACTCTACCGACGAACCGAAATGAACTGACGGATGGGTACCTCCAAGCAATCCCTCAACCAATCGTCTCACTTGTATGGTGAACGATGATACTGCTTGCAAAGTCGTCGTTCGTGAAGATGAGGAGTCGTTAGTTTTGTTGATTGAATTCATGGCGGTGAGGTTTCAATAATGCGTCGAATAATAGCGTCGGGCTTAATTCCCTGAGCTTCAGCTTCAAAACTAAGTACTAATCTATGGCGAAGAGTCGCAGAGGCTAAGGCGGCTACGTCCTCTGATTGAACAGCATACCGTCCTCTGAGAAGAGCTCTGGCTTTGGCTGCCAATATTAGCATTTGTGCAGCTCTCGGTCCTGCTCCCCAAGCTATGTAGGGTTTTATGTCTTGCGGCGAACTTGCATCCGTTGTCCTCGTTTTCCTTACAATTCTTACTGCATATTCAATTACATGTTCAGCGGCAGGAACTTTCGGTACTACATCTTGAAGCGCAATTACCTGTGAAATATTAAGAATCGGCGATATCGGTGGAAGGTCACCTACTGTTGTACGTTGAATAATCTCCATTTCTTCAACTATTGAAGGATAATTAACCTCAATTTGAAGCATAAATCGATCAAGTTGAGCTTCGGGCAAAGGATAGGTGCCGGAAAGCTCGATTGGATTCTGCGTAGCAAACACAATAAAGGGTCTGTTGATAGGATAGGTGCGGCCTCCCTGTGTTACCGAACTTTCCTGCATTGCTTCCAACAAAGCAGCTTGAGTTTTCGGAGGTGTTCGATTGATCTCATCAGCAAGAAGCAAATTGCAGAATATGGGCCCTTTGACAAAACGGAAACCGCGTCTGCCTTCATCAGTTTCATCTATAATGTCTGTTCCTGTAATGTCGGTGGGCATAAGGTCCGGAGTAAATTGAATTCGTCCGAAGGTAAGAGACAAAGCTTGGGCCAAAGTCTTTACCATAGAGGTCTTTGCTAATCCCGGAACTCCGGCTATTAGTATATGTCCGGAGGCGAACAATCCTATCAGCATTTGCTCTATTACATCTTTTTGTCCCACTATACGTTTGCTTATTTCAGCGGCTAATACGTCATGTGCTCGGCTGACTTGTTCTTGAAGATTTTCATCTCTTATCATCATGGTTTTTAAAAACCTTTCAAAACTACCAAATAGCTGTAAATAGTATTTTCATACGAAAACTCAACTTTATCTACTATCGCAAATCTATTTGTCTGCCTATCTCCCATTTAATTATGATACTATATAAAATTAGAGGCGCGAACAAATATGAGGCACATGTGGACAATACAATGAAAACAATATTTGTATCTATTTTTTTTGTTCTTTTTGGTTGTGACGCAAAAAACAACAATCAAACAGAGTGTTCAAAGAAAGATTGTCAAGCATCTTGCACTGAGCGCGGTTCAGCAGACGGTGTGTGCGTCAAAGATCTTTGTGTCTGTGAATCTTCTGACACAGCTCTCTATACCTTTGATTCTTTGGTACCCGGGGATACGGATACCGATACTGACACGGATACGGATACTGATACTGATACTGATACCGACACGGATACCGATACTGATACCGATACTGACACAGATACGGATACCGATACTGATACCGACACGGATACCGATACTGATACCGATACTGACACGGATACCGACACCGATACAGATACAGACACCGATACAGATACAGACACCGATACAGATACAGACACCGATACTTCGCTCTATGATGATGCAGGCGTGGATACGGAATAGAATTTAAATGCAGTTTCTAGATTTTGCAGAAATCGATAAGACAAGACCTATTCATTTGGTTGGTATTGCCGGTTCAGCAATGAACGGGTTGGCGATAATATTAAACAAGTTGGGTTTTAAAGTCAGAGGAACAGACCCTCGATCAGAATTAATAAAAGATCGTTTGGAGCCTTTGGGAATATGTGTGTTTAATGAACAGGACGGAAGCAGAATAGCTGCGGATACAGCCCTCGTTGTTATTACTCAAGCCGTACCTGTCACACATATTGAGGTCATTTCGGCCCAAAACAAGAATATACCTGTTGTTACCTATCCTCAATGTATCGGTGCCTTGATGGCGAAACGAACGGGAATTGCTGTATCAGGCACTCATGGGAAGACAACCGTAACATCTATGATAGTAAGCATTCTTGACAATTTAGGATATTCTCCAGGATTTGTCATAGGCGGCTTTGTTCCCGCTTTAGGATCAGGAGCGGCAGCCGGAGCAGGTGATATTTTTGTTGCTGAGGCGTGTGAATACAATAGGTCTTTTTTAGAACTTCATCCGAAGATTGCTGTGATTACTAATATTGAAGAAGATCATCTGGATGTTTACAGCGGACTTGATGATATTCAATCGGCTTTTAGAAGTTTTGCAAATCGAGTCAGTAAGGTTTCCGGTACGATTGTGTATTCTAAAGATTGTCCCAATATTCCGGCTGTTATCAGAAACCTAGAAATTGATTTGAAGTCCTTCAGTATATCAAGCAACAATTCGGCCGATTACCAAGCTTTTAATATTGAAGAATGTCCCAATGAAAGCCGATTTGATCTAAAGACTCAAGAAGAAGATACAATAACAAAAATATCTCTATGTGTTCCCGGTAAGCACAATATTTCAAATGCGGTTGCGGCGATGGCTGTGTGTAAATTGTTGGGTGTTTCGATAAAAGATAGCGCAGGGTGTTTGGCGAATTTTACCGGCGCAAAAAGGCGCTTTGAGTACAAAGGTGAGGCGGCAGGCATTACTCTCATTGATGATTACGCACACCATCCGACCGCTGTTAGGTTATTGTTGAGTGCGGCCAAAAACAAATATCCGAAACGCAGAATTATTATAGCTTTCCAGCCGCATCAATATTCGCGGACGCGTATGATGCTGAAAAATTTTGCTGAATCTCTTCTTGGTGCTGACCTGGTAATTGTTCCAAATATTTTCTTCGCGAGAGATACTGAGGATGATATCAAAAGCCTTAATCCCCAAGCACTAACAGATAAAGTCAGAGCTTTGGGTACAGAGGCTTGTTATATAGGAGAGCTTTCATCTACAGTTTCATATTTGTCGGAAATATTAAAAGAAGGTGATGTGCTTATTCTAGCCGGTGCCGGTGATATTGATACAATTGCCGAACCTTTGTTGTCTCTTCTGAAAAGAAGAGGACGGTCTTAAATAATTAAATTGTTGAAGCAACGGCTTAATTACTTAAAACGGTCCCTGTGGTTCTGCATGGTTTCTATGCTTATATTCAGATCAATTCCTTGGTCCGTTTCAATCGCTCTTTTAGGATGTGCTTCTCATATCCTCGCGTCTATTAAACCGGTTCCTTTAAAGGATATGTCTTCTAAACAAAACGTTGGAAATGAGCTTCCTATTAATGATGAAAATCCGGTTTCTCAGGAAATTGACTCAGATACCTACATTAATAACAAAGACACTCTAACTGAACCGAGCATTGAAGATACCGAAGATGACCTTGAAACATATGATGAGTTTGAGATGTTGAGTGCTTTGGATGACGAGAGTTCCACTGTTTCTAACGCGTTCATCAGTGATTACTCTGTTGTTCATGTTTAGTCTTCAATGCCGATTTTTATGGTAAACGATGAAGCTCATTGCATACAAAAATACGAATACAAAGACGGATCCATTCGAGCCCAAGGCACGGATCCATTCGAGCCCAAGGCCGCGGATCCATTCGCGCGGATCCATTCGAGCCCAAGGCAGACGGATCCATTCGAGCCCAAGGCCGTTGTAAAAATGATAAGAAGACCGGTTTTTGGACGCTGTATTTTCCAAACGGCAAGGTTCACGGATCCAAAGGTTCACGGATCCATTCGAGCCCAAGGCAGACGGATCCATTCGAGCCCAAGGCCGTTGTAA
>CAYWLQ010000034.1:36623-37335 GCA_964458775.1 uncultured Myxococcales bacterium
AAATGATAAGAAGACCGGTTTTTGGACGCTGTATTTTCCAAACGGCAAGGTTCTGGCGCAAGGAATGATAAAGAACGGATTTACCGTGGGGCGCTGGACCTATTACTACAGTAACGGTAATAAGCGGCTTGAAGGCGAATTTAAGCCGGGAAAATTTGAATTGGGTTGTGCAGGTAGCGCCAACTTTACTGATACAAGTATCAAAGTTGGTGTTTGGAGGCGTTGGAACAGAGTTGGAAGAAAAGTAGAAGAAACCGGCTTTAAACCCAACAAATATCGGGAAGAAAACTTTCACGGATTGCATCGAGAGTGGTATCCGAACGGAATTCTGAAGGAGCAAGGTCGCTATAGGGAAGGCATGAAAATGGGAAAATGGGAGTACCGATATGAAAGCGGTGTTCTTAAAGCACTGGAACATTATTCATACAAGGACTGCGGACTGTTCGACTATGTTTGGTTTGAGTGTCCGATCAAAACATGGAAAACATGGAACAAAGAAGGAAAGCTTCTTAGCGTTGAGGACAAAGGGCACAAAGGGCACAAAGGGCACAAAGGGCAGCTCATGATAGAGACAGCTCATGATAGAGACAGCTCATGATAGAGACAGCTCATGATTGAAACCTACCAAAGGGATCAAATTGATATTATTGTAAAATACGAATGAATCGGATTGTTGCTATTCTTTTACTTGGGTATCAACGTGACAAAGTTT
>CAYWLQ010000035.1:0-37292 GCA_964458775.1 uncultured Myxococcales bacterium
AGGCAAATAGCAGCGGACAACATAAGGACAACAGCTATGCTGCAAAAGTACAATCCAGAACCTGCTTAAAAACACACTTTTGTGTGTCCATCTCATAAATACTCTTTCTGGTCGGAAGCATCGGTTTCCTAACTGCGTAACAAAAGTAAAATCATACATACTCGCTCGTCAATCGACGCACCCGACCCTTTAAAAAGGGGCATTTTTAGAGGGTCACTAATTATTTTTTTAAGCACAACACTTCAGACTGTTCTGTATATATTGGACAATAGTGAAACAAAACACATGTTTTGAACAGCACACATCACAAGACCGTTGATATATTGGGAAGTTCATGGAATAATTTATATAAAGGAAGGCAGGACATCATGTACAGAATCTTATTTTTAGTTAGTAGTATCTTTGTATGCAGCAATGTATGGGCTCAAACAACAAAAGAAAGCTCAGCGGCGACACCTATTTCTAACGCTGAAGAGACTGCCGTAGTTGCTGCCGAAACCGAAACAAAAGAACCTCTCACATCAAATCAACCGGTGTCACTTTGTTCTATGATCTCCTGTTCGGGTAACGGTGTTTGTATAGAGCAGGACGGGAAACCGACCTGTGCATGTAACGAAGGTTATGCGCCTGATACAGTAAACGGCCTTAGCTGCATTAGTCAGTCTCCTGCACCTTCTTCTTCTTTAAACTATTATGACGATTCTCAACGTGAAGCTGACCTGGCTGCATTTTACTCAGTACTCCCTAACTATAGGGCAGAGCGAGACTATATCAGGTATGCAAAACTAAAAGCTTACAAACGTTACAGCGGCAGTTTCAATGACTATATGGCCGGCAAATTTCAAGGACAAAAAGCGGGAGGCGTAGCTATGACTGCCGTAGGAGGAGGTCTAACGCTTGCTGCTACGATGTTTTTCGTTGTCGGTTTTAATGCTGACTCATTTTTTGGCAGTTGTTATTATTCTGATGATTATTTCTATGATGATGATGAATACTGTAACGACGATGAAAAGGCCATATTTGTAACGTTCGGTTCAATTTTTTCTGTAGCATCCGTTACTTTGTTATCCATAGGCATTCCTAAGCTGGTCATCGGTGCCTCCAAACTTAGAAAAGTAAACACACTAAGAAAAACAGCAAATAGTAAATCTAACACATCTTCGATAAGCGATGTCAGCTTTACTATTATTGAAGACAAGAACACAAACATGTTCGGTCTGGCGGGCGGCTTTAGGTTTTAGTTATTGGTCTAACAAATATTAATAGGTCTAATGCTACGCTCCCCCTATAAAAATGAATTTCTTCCTATATTCGCGATTGTCCTGATACTGAATGCTTTTAGCTGCAGCAACGATGTTACTCCATACCAAGAAACTTCCAAAGATTTGTTTAAACGAATAGTCAACGGAACTCCTACTGACTATAAAACATGGAAAGGTGTACTTCTGGTACAAACCTCGTATACCCGATGCACAGGTACATTGATCAATCCCATGGCAGTCCTTACCGCAGCTCATTGCATTGTTAGATCAGAAAGCTCTGCCGGTCCCGGATATGATATGTCAAACACTCCTTCGCAAATTTATATAATGGGAGGTATCGAAGGAGATATTCCAGTATCCGGTGTGCAAACCGTTTGGATTCATCCTCAATGGAGCGGGAAAACCGCCATGGATGCTCCTGATCTGGCAATTCTCCAATTATCAACAGCTGTATCAAATTTGGAGGCCTATCGTCTTAGGGATTTTCCAAACCCGACAATTGGGGAACCCGGAATAATTGTAGGATACGGCATTGATCCTAACAACCTGGAGTCATCAGGTATAGCTCATCGAGTCGGAGAAACAGCTGTGCTTACTGTAACCCGCAACATTTTAGAAATCGGCGGAGCTTCCAACACTTGTACCGGAGATTCAGGCGGACCTTTATTTACATATCAGAATGAAGAATGGGTACTATCCGGTGTTACATCGTTTGGACCGAGTGAATGTCCCGCCGACAGAGACGGCTACAGTGTTAATCTGCTCGGTCATTGCGATTGGCTTAACCGCACAATTCAGCTTATTACCGGAGAAGATCTCGGTCTGAATTACTGCACGGAATGTTCTTCTCAACCTTTTAACGGCACATGGGGCGGACCTTGCGGTCCCGGATATCCGTGTTGTCCGGACGGAACGAAATGTCGTTTACCTTCTGATTTTTCTCGAAACAACCTAGGATACTGCGCACCTGAATGCTGTAATGTAGGAGAAGAAGACTCTTCCTATTGCCCCAATCTACCCAATGGTGAAGCCTACTGCAGATTTGAGGATGAAAAAGGAAACGCATATTGTGCTGTTCGCTGTACGGACAACAGTGAATGTCCAACCGGTACAACATGTAAGAACAAGCCCTTTGAATCAGAAAAAATATGTATAGCCTCTGTTATGGGCGACGACATAAGCTGTGATATGACTGAACCGGAAGATACAGATACAAATACAGACATAAATGATGACCTTGATTCCGAACCTGAAAGCGATACTGACACTGACACACTTGCACAGTCAGACTCGGATTCAGAGCACGATTCGGATATTGTTTACGGTAATTCCGGTTGTAATTGCGTCACTGTAACAATAAGCAACCAAAATCTTTTAGATTTAAGAGCGTTGTTCTTCTAAAAACGATTTCTTAATGCTTTCTGCAATTGCTCTTGCAAGCATCGGCGGTACAGCGTTGCCTATCTGCTTTGCAATATCTACTTTTGTTCCCTTGAAAATAAAGGTGTCCGGAAAAGATTGAAGTCTGGCGGCTTCGCGGTGAGTAATCGGTCGATCTAAATCAGGATGCAGGTATCGCCCCTTTTCAGGTTTAAAAAATTCTGTACGAATTGTTACCGAAGGTCTGTCCCACCAAAGTCTGCCGAAAAGGTCTGTTCCTCCTGTTGTCTTTCTTATCCAGCATTCGGGCGTAATATCAGAACGATTTCGCTGAAGGTCGAACCTGTTTCCGCCCGGAGGTACCGCTCTATATCTTTCAAGACTCTTTTCAGTGGGCGTTCGTCCAAAATGAAGATTTAAAGGCGGAACAAGATCGTGCTGAATATCGGTTCCGATAGTCGGAATATTTCGAAGATCTCCGATAGCAGAACGCACATCTTTCCAGTACTCACGCGGTAATCCGTCCGTTGATGCATTTTCTTCGATTTTGTTTCTTACTTTCTTACTACCGGATTTAGGCGGAAGATGAGTTTTCGCCGGAAAATCAATATGAGCCTTTCTTGAGGCGATGACCACAGCTCGGTAACGCTCCTGAGGTACACCGTAGTCAGCGGCACACAATTTGCGGCACTCAAAAAAATGAAATCCCATTTCTTTTGCCATGTCATGCAGGTCATGCAATTCATTAGAATTGATAAGCTGAATAACATTTTCCATTACAAACACCTCAGCCTCAGACAACCTTACCAATTCTAAAAATGGCTTCCATAATTCTCTTCTCGAATCTCCTATACGCGCCTTGTTTAGCAGGGAAAACCCCTGACAAGGAGGACCGCCTACAACAACCTCCGCTTCTGGTATTTCGCCTCTTCGTGTTTTTAGAAACTCGACAATATCTCCATTGAACGTATGTTTTCCTTTCGGATCAAAATTGGCCTTATAGGTTTCAATTGCAGAATCGTTCCAATCATTGGCAAATACCGCCTCAAACGCGCCTGTAGAAAGAAATCCCAGGGTAAATCCTCCTGCGCCGCAAAAAGCATCAATCATTCTGATTTTTCTATTTTTGATACCCAAAGTCACTCGTTACCCATGTATAGCATCAGTATTTGAGCCGCACATTATAAACCTTTTTTAATATTATGAACGTATTTATATTCATAAGCCGGCACATAGACGATATAAGAGAACTATGAACTCGTCATGGAATATTTTGATTGACTTTGACGGTACTATCACTGAAGTTGATGCGGACTTTTTTGTTGCATCAAAACTTCTCAGAAAAAACCAATACGACAAATTATCTAAATTTTTCTACGCATATGAATCCGTTCAGATAGGTATATTGGAGTATTTTCAAGAGTATCTAAAACTGGTCGACGTTACAAACCCGGGTTTCGAGGAGTGGGTTCTAAAAACACCCGTCAGACTTGATCTTGTAGAATTGATATTGTCTGTCAACGCGTCAGTACCTATAACCGTAATTTCAGAGGGACTCGATCTGTACATAGAACCGATTCTTAAAAAATTTGGTCTGACCGAGATACCTCTGGTATGCAATCGCACAAAAAATATCAACAATCACATTGCTATCGCAGCAGATCCCAAAGCAGTTTCCTGTAAAAGATGTCTAAGCTGTAAAGGTGCCTTTATAACCGCTATAAAGCGCAGTAATCCGTCACAAAAAACAGCAATCATCGGCAACGGCGCCTCTGACCTATGCGCCGCCAAAATAGCCGATGCTGTCTTTGCAAGAGATTCACTTTCGCACCGATGTAATGAATTTGGAATTTCCTATATCCCTTGGTCAACAGCAAAGGACATACAAGCATCCGATATTTGGAACGAAATAATTAAAGGGAAGAAATAACAATCCCTATTGGCATGTAAGCTACTAACCTATGATTCACAGTTAACCATTGATTTTCTATTTTTTCCTCTGATAACCACTCCCTAAATATGGGCGGATCGTAGCTGTTTAGCAAGTTTACTGCCGTATAATCAAACTCACGAGACTGCCTTCACGGCGGGGCCGGGTCATAGGTAAAACCGATTTCTCTTGAATCGGGCAAAACGGTTTTCACTGTTCGCCCCGATTCATCATTTATGTAGTAGGTTGTTTGATCTAACGGATCTGTTACTGATTCTAAGTATCCTCGCGAGTCATAGCCGAATTGATATCTCCTAATGTCAGACGTTCCCACTTGAACGGTTTCTATTCTGCCCAAAGAATCATATTCAAGCTGAGCCTGCTCGGTTGCATCTGACCGCAACTTGGTTATTCTGCCTTGCTAGTCTGTTTAGGCATAGCTATTTCTTCCCGCGGGACTGGTGCTCGTCCAGGTCATGGTGTCGGCTTGGTATTCTGTTGTATAGACCTTGCCGTTGACATCGGTTGTTTCTGTTATTGTGTCAAACGCCATAAGGTCGCTAAGCTTCTCAGGCGATACGTTTTTGCTTACCTTGCAACTGCATAGAAATATCTCACAGTCGGTTAACTTAAAGCCGCTTTGATTCGAACTATTGTTCGATTCTCATATTTGTCAATACTGTCCAAAACAAAATGGTCCATAGCTCGCAAACGCCCGTCATTCCCGCGAATGCGAGAATCTGGAAATATATGCCTGCGCGGGAATGAGTTGTTTATCTAATGAATTCAGCCGCAATCTATCAGATGTTTCGTTATATTAGACAGTAGTGCATATTTGTTATAGTTTTTTGCAGGACCGTTTGGGATTTTGAAGCTTAACATACAACCTGGAGCAGATTTGACGTTACTTGTTTTCGATTTGGATTTCACTTTGTGGGATGCCGGAGGCACTTGGGTTGATCATACTCGTCCGCCTTTCCGACTTCGAAACGGGGATGTTTTTGATGCCGACAACAGTTGTATTCGGCTGTATCCCGATGTTTTGCCGCTTTTAGCTGAGCTGAAGAACAAAGCCTATCCCATAGCTGTTGCTTCAAAAACCGGAGAGCCTGATTGGGCGCGCGAGGTTTTAGATTTATTTGATATTCGGCATTATTTTGCTTTTGAAGAAATCTATCCGGGCACTAAGACCCGCCATTTTCATCAACTGGCAATAAAATCAGGTACGGCATTTGAAAACATGATCTTCTTTGATGACGAGTATGCGAATATTAGAGACGTATCAGCACTGAATGTAACTGCTATCCATGTACAAAGCGGAATTACTCGACGCCTAGTAATGAATGCGATAAAGCATTCAACATAAAATGAAAATCAAAGCGACGGCAAAATAACACGTTGCCCTGTTGTAACACCCATCTTTTGTGACCATCCGCCTACGACTTCCAATACATAATTTGAATTGACAGGCAAAGATCTTGATTCTTCATTCATTGGAGGAACATTTTCCAGAATACCGGCTATATAGCCTTCCTTGGTAATAAACATCATATCCAATGAAATACAGGTGTTTTTCATCCAAAAGGTGTGCACTCTAGGCGGGTCGTTAAAAACAAACAGCATTCCGAAATTTTTGGGCAAACTTGTTCTGTACATCAAACCGCGAGTTCGCTCTTCTTCATCTATTGCAAGTTCTGCAACTATCGAAGGGCTTCCGAATGCATCCGGAAAGGTAACCTGAGCTGTTTTCATCTTTATGCCTCCAAAAACAGGATCAGGAGGACAATCTATCTGCGGAACATGCTGCGATGTTTCAGCCTGTAAAGAGTTTTCATCCGCTGCTTTAACTGTCGGTTCTGTTTCTCCAATGGGCAAGCGATTAGCCGCGTTACATCCCAAAAGAGAAACAGCGAGAAACAAAACAACAACTAGTATTTTTAATAAGAAATATCGATTCATAACAATCGTGATATTAAGCTGAAGCAATTGCAGGTGTCAAACTTCAATGATTGTTGCATTTTAGAATTACCAATATGCTACTATTCCCATAATTTGCTGAATTTTGTTTAGTTTACACTTCTGTCGGGTCATCTCTCAGTCCCATTTCTTTCATTTTTATTTGAAGCGATTTTCTACTAATCTTCAACAGTCTTGCGGTTTGTGTAACATTACGGTTTGTTTGATCCAATGCTTTGGCTATAAGTGTTTTTTCCAAATTGGCTGTGATCGCTTTTATTTGGTCTTTCAACCCTTCTCCAGGACTAAGATCGGCACCTTTTATAACGTACGATTTATCTCGCAATTCTTGTTCAAGCAAATCCTGCGACAAATCTGCTACTCGTATTTCTGAGTGATCGCAAAAGAGCATGCATCGCTCCACTACATTTTCAAGTTCTCTGATGTTTCCCGGCCATTTGTAGTTCACGAGAACTCGCATTGCATCTTCTTCTACCCCTTGTATATGTTTGTTAAATTTTGAATTGTATTTTTCTAGAAAATGCGACACCAACGGCGGAATATCCTCTTGTCTTTCCCTAAGCGGCAGCAGATGTATTTGCACAACATTAAGACGATAGAAAAGGTCTTCTCTAAATAATCCCTCTTGTATTCTCGTGCGCAGATCTTGGTTGGTCGCTGTTACCAACCTGACATCCACGGCTGAAGTACTTATTCCTCCTACTCGTTCGAATTCTCCTTCTTGGATAGCTCTCAAAAGCTTTACCTGCATTTCCATCGAAATCTCTCCGATTTCATCTAAAAATAACGTACCTCCGTCTGCGAGTTCAAATCTACCGGGCTTGGATGCTCCGGCTCCGGTAAAAGCCCCTTTTTCATAACCGAAAAGCTCGCTCTCTATAAGCGTAGGCGGAATCGCTGCACAGTTAACCCTAATATAAGGTTTTTCTCTTCGAGAGGAGTTTTCGTGAAGAGCACGAGCAATAAGCTCTTTGCCTGTACCGCTTTCACCGGTAATCAAAACAGTTGAAGGTGTATTAGCTACACGAGTCAAAATATCAAAAACTTGCTTCATCGGAGGACTGACGCCGATCATTCTGAATCGGCCTGATTTATCTCTGTCAACCGAGGCTTCCCTGTTGGTCAACTCAGAAGTTAGTGCTGCTTTATCTACAATCTGGTGCAACTCTTTTCGATCAAACGGTTTGGTAATATAATCAAAAGCTCCAAGCTTTAGAGCTTCAACCGCCGTGTCAACCGTGCCGTGAGCGGTTATCATTATTACCGGAATTTCAAACTTCGCAGTTACCCTACGAAGCAGTTCCATACCGTCCATACGAGGCATCTTAAGATCGGTAACAATAATATCGATATGATTCTCCTCAAGCACCGCCAGCGCCGCTTCTCCGTCTTTCGCCTCTTGAACTTCATAGCCGTCCTGAAGCAACATAGCCTTGATGACTTTTCGCATATTGGGCTCGTCATCCGCTACCAATACCTGCAACGGTTCGCTCTTCATTGGGTGAATATCCTTACATTTATAAACGGCATCTCGTGGATACTACTTCGCCGTCTTTGTTCTGCGGTACATCGGCGCCTTTGTTAATGTCAGTTCCTGTATTAGTGCAATAAGCAATATAAACCTTGCCTTCGCCTGTTCCCGCTACCAACAGCTCGTTCCGACCGGCAATGGGAGCAATAGCCAAATTGCCGCCGAATTCCTGCCCTCTTTCGGGAACCGAATCTGAAAGCTGACTTGCTAATTTAAAGTTCCTAAATTGATCGGGTTTATTATCTGCAACAGTTTTGTTCCAACCGCGAAAGATATAAACAACTCCGGCTTTGGACACATCATCAACCGAGGCTTGAGGAGCTCCTATAGCAAGCTCAGGCCCGGTATCATCTGTTGCAATATCTCCTGCTGCAAGTGAGGCACCAAACGAACAATTTTCGGTACATTGGATATTTTTATCTCCTTCAACAGGTGTCAGCTTTGCCAAATACGGAATGTCTCCTGATGAAATATCCATACAAGCACTAGCATCGGCAGCCGCCTCAGCAACAGCATTTACATCAAGAATATAAACAGCATCTTCATGGCGTTCAAGAACATGCGAGCTTCCGACGATAAACTCATCTGTTCCATCTCCGTCAAGATCTCTTGCAAGCATTGCGCCTCCAAAACCAAATCCTTTGGAATTTTCGATACAAGCAATACGAACAAAATTCGCAAGATAGTTTTCTGACTGAACAAATAAATATACTGCGTGTGCGGAGTTACTGTCACTTACAGCAGTTGCTGCAATAAAAACACGATCATCAGCCTCCGTTTCTCCAGCAAGAATTCCGCCTGCAAGAGTTGTCAAAGGATTTCTGTTTCCACCAGCTGAAATCAATCGTGAACGACCCTTTGCCGCGTCAGTATCGCTAAATACCTGAAACCCGTTTCTTCCTCCGGCCGCCAACAAAAACTGACCTTTGTTCCGCAATTTGATTCCTGTACTCACCAAGCCGAAATTACTAATTTGAGAGTCCCCATTTAGCGGGATGTAACGATCATCCCTGGTACTACACCAAATCGATATTTCATCAACGCCGGGATCTCCTATGGCTGCACATCCTTGGTGAAATTGACCTCTTACAAAAAAAGAAGGAAGTCCGGTTAGTGATGCACCTGATCCAAGTTGAAGTATGTCTGTTTTGACAAAATCGGTTGCACTTCCCGGATAATCTTTCCAGTAACCTGATATGTCAGCCAATTCTCCTTCATTTGAGAGTTCGTAAAATAAAGATGAAGTTCCTCGTCCGGCTGATACAATCATATAGTCTTGGTCGTTTGAGCTTGAAACCGCAATTCGAGAACCGAACTTCGCTGTACCGTAACCTGAGGGTTTTTCAACAACATAGAGGCCGGTGTTTTCTCGAAACTGAAAAAAATCTTGAGCGGTACATGCAGCAAGCAATGCCAAAACCGTGATAACAATAATAATCGTTCTCATTGCCTACGTCCTCCTAAAATGCCAGTTGAAAACCGATACCGGCTGTTTCTTTTCCCACTAGAGGAGAAAAAATCCATTTTGCTCGATCAGCTTTGGTTCTTTTTGGGGGTGTATTTATAATTTCGGTTTTTTCCGCAATGTTTAAAGGTTCTTCTTTGGGGTTTTCAGTAAAATCTACGGGCGGCAAGACTTTTCCTTCGGAAGGAGGAAGCTTATCCTTTAAGAAATGATACAGACTCATGCCTGCAATCAGAGTTCCCACCGCAAAAGATATATCAGCTCCGACTGCCCACAAAAAACCCTTCATAATGCGAGGATCGTCATTTGATAACATGCCGCTTTTTTTGTAATCCTCCAATTCATGTTTTGTTTTCAGCGCTATTCCTCCAAAGGCTGCACCCGAACCGAAAACAACCAATGAAAAACCGGCCGAAACATAACCGGACGTGCGACTAGGTTTGGGATTCATTCGCACAAGCACCGATGTCTCACTCCCCCCTTCCACAACGGCTTCTGTTTCGTAGTCCTTCATGTCTTCAGCGGACACTCTGATTCTATACTTCCCCGAAGAAAGAACAGTTTTAATAGTTCTGTCATTTTTGGTTATACCCACGGATTGATCATTAATAAAAACTTCAGCGTTCTCAATGTTGGTTTTTACTTTTACTGCACCGAAGGAAAGACGGGTCAACGTTTCGTTTAGCACAAATTCATCACTAACGCCTATTACGACTTCTCGTTCTACTGCAACATAACCCGGCTTTTCGATATACACCTTATGTTTTCCGCTAGTGGCCACATTACCGAAAGGAGTTGTTCCTACAACTCCGGCTTCTCGATTATCAAGAAATACATTTGCTCCCGGAATATCTGTAACAACCTTTAAATATCCCAAAAAAGAACCCTGACTCATTTCTACTACAACAACATACACCTGCCCTGAAGAAACAGTAATTTCAGTACTGACTGTTTTGTAATCAGGATGACTTGCTTCCACAACATAGGTTCCTTTTTCTACTGTATGAGAAGCAGAATTAGATAAACTTGATATCGTTTTCCCTGTTGAATCCAGAATTCTAATGAGGGCGTCCTGGGGATTTGTTTGTACAGAAACAAGTGATTTCATTTCAACATCCGCACTTTTTTCTGTCTTCGAATCAGGTGTTTCCTGAGGTACAGTTGTTGTCGGAGCTGAAGAGGGAGACTCTGTTTGCTCGTTTTGTATCGGTTCGGATACGACAGGTGTGTTTTTGATAACCTCTTCAAGTGTTTTGATCTTTTCTTCTATTTTAGGTCGATCAGGTGCTTCCGGCTCCATACTCAGGTATCTTCTATAAAATTCCAACGCAGTTTTGGGCTTGTTTCCTCGTTCACAGGCAAGTCCGGCATTGTACAAAAAGGCAGCAAAAGGAGCAGCTTCGTAAGCACTCTGAAAATGAATTAGTGCCTCACTATAGCTCTTGTTGTTAAAGGCAGCCTGGCCGAGTTCCATGTGTTTGCGAGCTTCCTCTAAATTGTTTTCTTTTGCGGCAAGAGTGTTGCCTGACAAGTAAAGCGACACTGCCAATACTATGAATACGAGATCTATCTTTTTTTGATATGTTTTCATCGATTTGTCAGCCTTCTTAAATGTAAATCTCGGCTATTATCTCTTGATGCCGTCCGAAATATTATAGATACCATATAGTGAAAGTTTTTTCATGAAACGTTTTAAAACGATATTAAAAAGTATTTACTCAAAATCAAAACCGTCACTTTTTAGGACAATATTATTGTTTTTTTTGTTTGTCGCATCAATTCAAGGCTGTACTCGACCGCTCGGACCTATTGTTGAAACAGACTTTAGATTTGTACCTCAAGACATAGAAAAGGTAATAACAGAAGAGCTAAAGATGATAAATAAAGACAAAAGCGGCCCTCAGATTATCGATTTGGCCGAAAAAGCAGCAAGACAAGGTCGTGCAGCGGCAGAATCTTCTGACATAAATAGAGCACTCTTAAATCTTGAATTGGCCTTGAGGCTTTCCCCCGAACGCGTAGACGACAGGTTGTTTCTCATTGATCTCTTGCTAAAACAAAATATGACCTCTGCAGCCGGTCATCATATCGACTCGCTGCCGTCACCTTTGGAAAATGAACAGACTGTCATCGATCGAGCCTTATTGCTCCTTCGTGCAAAAAAAACCTGGGAAGCCAAAGCTTTAATTTTGGAGTTTTTAGAAGACAAAGAACCGGAAAGTACAACGATTAGAGAAATATGGGCAGCAACCGAGTGTATGTTAGAAAGACCGGAAGCCGCACATGTCCTTTTAGGAAAGGAATACAGTGATGCAGAAGGCCATAGAACATGTGAGTTGCTTTTGAACAAAAAGGAATTTTTCTAGCTCCGAATTTCAAGACAAAAGCTAAAACTGAGATATTTCTCTAATATACGTGTGATATTCTAAAGATCGAGAGCTAAATGTGATTACTATCGGTACCAGCGGATTTGACTATGCGGATTGGCGAGGTTTTTTTTACCCGGAAAAGCTGCCCAAAACCGCTTGGCTTGAGTATTACTCACGGTATTTTTCTTCCCTTGAGCTGAACTTTTCCTACTACCGCATGCCTTCGGCTTCAAATCTTGAATCGATGGTCAAAAGAACAGATGGTAAGGTTAAGTTTTCTATTAAATGCCACAGAAGTATGACCCACGAAAGAATTGCTTCTGATTTGGACTATGACAACTTTAATGAAGCACTAAAACCGGTCAGAGAATCCTCCTGCTTGGGAGCAGTGCTTGCTCAGTTTCCCAATTCTTTTACGCAATGTGAAGAAAACAGATCTTATCTTAAAAAACTTGCAGACCTCATCGGTCGCCCTTTGGCGGTTGAATTTAGAAGAATCGATTGGTATTCGCCTACGGTTTTGGAATGGCTCAGAAAAATCAATGTGGGTTTTGTATGTGTTGATGAACCGAAGTTGCAAGGCCTAATGCCGCCGGCTGTCGAAGCCACGTCTTCTTTTGCTTATGTAAGATTTCACGGTCGCAATTCAGAAAAGTGGTATTCCCACAACCGCCCTGAGGAAAGATATGACTATCGCTATACAATCAGCGAACTGTCCGAATGGTCGGGAAAAATAAAACTACTAGAAAGAAAAGCCGGACATGTATTGGTTTTCTTTAACAATCATTTTCAAGGCAAAGCAGTGGAATCCGCCAAGGCAATGGAGTACTTGTTAAAACAAATTTAGGGAAATGTCCCGACGCTGCTAATGCTAAGGGCTCTATGTATGTTGTATATTTTTTTATGAAAGGATCATTATAACTGCTTTAAGTTTCGGCCTAATCGTGTTTCTCATCAAAAACAATCAGCTTTCATCTCTTTGTAGAACAGATTCTTTTTTTCCTTTATTAACCCTCTCGTCAACAATTCTTTGATAGACAGTTCTTTGCGGAAATGGAATTTCAATGCCCTTGACATCAAAGGCTTTTTTAAGGCGACTTCTGTATTCACGGCCCACAAACCATTGTTTTATCGGCAGGGTCTTAAGTCTGGATTTTATTACTACCGCACTTTCGCCAAAAGCATCTACACCAAATACTTCCATAGGTTCTAGAATATTCGGGCCGAATTCAGGGTCGGCTCTAAGCTCTTCTGCCACTTCCTTCATAGTTTCTATTACTCTATCGGTATCCTCTTTATATGCCACACCGATGTCGAAAACTGCAGCAGACCAACCCTTGGTCATATTTGACAAAGTGTTTATCTTACCGTTTTGAAATACATGAACCGTACCGGTTTGATCGCGAAGCACAACGGTTCGCAATCCTATGCTTTCAACCAACCCTCCGGTTCCGTTGATTGCCGCAACATCACCCGCACGAATTTGGTCTTCCAGTAAAATAAAGAAACCGGATATTACATCGCGTACCAACTCCTGTGCTCCAAAACCTATGGCCAAACCCGCTATACCGGCGCCTGCAATAAGAGGTGCTACATCTATACCGAGTCTTCGAAGCAACAACATCAAAACCATTGCCCACAATACGATTTTCAAACTTGAGCGCAAAATGCCTACTAATGTGTCCATTCGTTTTTCAAGTTCAATAGAATCAACCTCATTAGCGGGTTTTAACTGTTTGGTAACGATCTTCCTAACTCGATGGAGAATTGCGTCTACCGCTTTTAGTCCCACACCGGCCAAGAGAATTATTAATAGAATTGAGGGAGAAATTGTTACAATCCATTCAAATGTTTGCCTTGATATGTTTTCCCAAAACTCAGAGGTTATCCATTCTCGCATAGTATTATGTCTCCCTTTTTAAACCGCAAAGTTCTATTGAATTTAGACCGTTTAGTATAAACAAACAATATCTCCAGACTTTTTGAACAATTCTTGGAATGAAAACTTTTATTTCTTCAAATTCATATTTTTTTTCTTCAAAAGCTCAAGCATCTTAGTATTTGCACTTTCCGGATCAGGCAACGAATCATAGCCGCTGTAAATGCCGAAGTAATCCTCGTGATATGAGCGATAGGCATAATTAAGGTTATTCTGTTCCGACAGATCGAGCATATCTTCTGCCCATCGTTCTCCGCCGAGATCGTTCTCAAAGCTGTAACTAATAGTTCCGAATTCACTTAGATATAAAGGAACGTTGTGTTTTTTTCCCCATTTTACATATTCAGCTAACTCTTGCGCCAAAAAAGCCTTATCAAAGTTGTTTACCGGAGCACGAGCGGTTTGAAAATCAATTCTTATTTGACACACCGCCTCATCCGGTATCTTTTCACCTTTCATCCATCCGCTGATCCTATAGGTTGTATTCATTTCGGGACGAAATCGATAGATCTCGGCTGAGAGATTGGCTTCTGATGTAGTACCTTCAATAGTAAGCGCTACGGAGTCATTTCGTCCCGCTCCGTTCTGCCCTCCTATCCCTCTGTTGTCCTCAGCCCAGTAATTCCATCCTCTGCGAGTAAGCAACGGTATTTGTCGAACAATTTTTTTTGTTGCACCGTCGCTGTTCAATTCTTCTATGACCAAGTCATCAAAATAGGCCTTACCCGAATTCCTTGCACAGGCTAATACAGGTTGTCCGGAAGCCAATTCTTGGTCTGTAACAGTAAAAGGAACTCCCTCATAGTATTTCCATCCTGTGTTTCCCGGCGGCAATTTGGGATTCCTAAAAGTAGCTGTTTTCCATGCGGTTAAAAACCACTCGATCATTACTCGGTCGGGGTCCGGATACCTCATATCTGATGCAACATAGTCAATCCACGGCATGCTCTGGTGAGTAAAATGAAAGGGCTTACTAAAATCAAATCCATAAACTGCATTTTTATCGCCGATCAAAAAGAAATTACGGTCATCATTTTCTCTCCAATTATCTTTTATCGCCCTAACTCTTTGAACAAACAATATATGATGAGGATCTACTTTCCTGATTTCTGCCGCACACTTTTCAGCCAAATCACGCCATTGATCTATGGATTCAGGAACAATCGGATCGCTCAGCAGCTCATATCCGGCAACGGTTTCTTCATCCTTGTACCTAGCAGCAATGCTTCTCCACATGGCTGCAAACCGCTCTTGCGCTGAAACAGAACGCCAGAGATCCAATTCTTCATCGGAAAATTCCTGACCGCGCGGAGGGGAATACATGCTCAGCACAAGATATATGCCGTGCTTTCTTGCCCATGCAATGTTGTCATCTATCCAATTCCATCCCTGTTCTTGATATACTCCAGGCAAGTCATCGTTTTCGAGTGTGTTGTAATGCAAATAAAACCTAACAGAATTAAAGCCGAGTTCTTTTAAACGAATATAGTCCTGCTCATCGTGATGAAGTCTCGGATATAAGCGATCCAACTGAGCCTGATTCCTAAAAACAACTCCCCTTAACCGAACCGGATTACCGTCTGCATCCATAATCTGATCTTCGTTGACCCAAAGTACAGGTGAGCTTCTAACTTTTATTTTCAAAGGCGAAAGCACAACAATGTTAAGGCATGCAGGGACGGTTAGGATAAGACAAAGCAAAATGAACATCTTAAACTTCATGAATGCCGTTTTAACATACAATGAACTATGCGTAAAAATTTGAGCTTCAGGCGTTAGCGTTCAAGACAGCATTTTGTCTACTCTTCTTGATAACGTCCCCCAATTTTTCGCCAATTTTTAGGGCATATTTGAAAAGTTACTCTTCTTTTATGCGAGTTTGGATGAACTGTAACACCTTCTGTGCGCGAACATCCCAAGTATACGGAGCAACATCTCTCATGGCCTGTTCTCCAAGATTTTTCATTTTCTCCTTGTCCTTCAGAAGATCTCGGAGTGAGGACAACGCAACATTAAAATTATCCGGAGGAACTAGAATTGCGTTTTTCTGATCACAAAGAATTTCCGTTAGATCAGGAGTAGAAGGTCCGAAGATTGCTCTACCCGAAGCCATATAAAAATATGTTTTAATTGGAAGAACAGTATTTCCAACTTTTTTTAAGGGACCGGCAGTCGGCGGTATAAACAAAACATCAGACGCGTATAAATAGGGCACTGTCTTTCTAAATGCCTGCCAAGGCACAATACGAATATTAGAAACCGAAGCAGCTGCATGTTCGACTTCTCCTTCACCGTAGGAGCCCACTATTACAAAATAGACATTCGGCATTTTTTCAGCCATTTTGAGCATTATTCCAAGCCCCTTGGCCATGTTAACATGCCCTGCATAGCATACAATAGGTTCATCAACAGGAAGATCTAGAATTTCTCTTGCTTGGTTTTTAGTAAGTCTAGGTTCTAGACGTTCGACATCAAAGCCGTTGTAAGCAACCAAAAGTCTTTCCTCTGATAAACCGAGTTTGACATAACTCTGCCCGGCCAATCTTGAGTGAGTTACTATCCCTAAAAGGTTTTTTCTATTTATCATCCATTTAAGAATAGGCACCATTAGACGAACTTGATCGCCCCAAGGACGAAAGGTCTCATAAACCGCCTTTTTGTCTGAAAGAGCGAGAACAGCAATAACAGTCGGAAGATTCCTAGAGTAAATCACATCTGCCGACCTTACCTCCGGGCATTTCAATATTGCGGCAGCATGAGCAACTTTTTCGAGAGCACGAAATGAGGGAAACAAGCTCTTACAAAAAACAACAGAAAAGTTGTTTTCAACTTCGTAGTAAAGCGCCAATTCTTCTGCTGTCAAATCAGTTGCCGATCCGCATCTCTTCTTTGGAAATACAAAAGTAACTTCCGCATTCATTTGGCGTCCCAAAGCAGAAAAGGAAGAAAAAATCTGCTCAGTATCCGTATCTCTAGAAGGGAAAATTTGATCATTTATACAAGCAATTTTCATCTATCCCCATTTTTTAAAGAAATGTTCTTTCTAAAAATCCGCACAAGAATCTATCATGAAATTATAGTTATTACTAAATTTGAGAACAAACGACTGCTGTAAAAACCGTAACTAGAACATATCAAACAAAAAGATTTGACAACTAATCTTCCAAATGATTTGTTTCGGCCGTATTTTATGGGTCAGAAAATCAGTTTTATGTATGCCGTGCTCACGAATGATATATACATTGCAAACAACCTCTATCGAAAAAATGGGTAGTTAATAAATGGTAGATTTGCTTATTTCTGTTGTTATTCCCCTTCGCAATAGAGCAGGTATCAGACTTCAAAACTGCCTTGCCTCCTTACGAAGGCAAACAGATATCGATACAAGCGCGGTTGAACTCGTCCTTAGTGATTTCGGCAGCAACCCTGAGCATGCAGCCGATATTAAACGTGTAGCGGAGGAATTCGGAGCTGTAACAGTCAGAACAGAAGATCAACAAATCTGGAATCGTTCACGTGCCCTCAATCGAGGTATCGCCGCTACGAATGCTCCGATTACTTTATGCACCGACGCAGATATGATCTTCGAAAGCAATTTTCTTTCTGTTATTCTTTCTTCTATTAAGGCTGTCGGAGGTTTAGGTATGGCAGTATGTCGTTGCAGAGATCTTCCCGACCTAGGTCCTGAGCGACGGTACGACGAAACCGATTTTTCTATTCTAAAATCCAAAGCAACCATTCGTCCCACCGGAGGTACCGGAGCATGTCAAGCCGCCGCTACTGCATGGTTCAAAAAAGTCGGCGGCTACGACGAAAAATACGTGCATTGGGGTTTTGAAGATACCGACATGTTTTATCGCGCCAAGAAAGACGGGTTGGTTCCTTGTTGGATTCATGATCGCACCTCTATGCTTCACCAGTATCACCCCACTATGAGACACGATCGCCTAGTACTTAAATGGAAGAACAAACTTCGATACTATCTGACAAGGGGACAGATAGTTAAAAAAAGTGCTCTGCTTTTTTCATGACTATTAATATTTGTTTTTGTTTCGTTGAATAGATTCAAAAATTCAGCCATAAATTAAAAATTATGAACTCTGCCGAAAACAACTTGGAGTCTCCTGCAATCAGTGTCTTGTGTGCTGTGCACAATGGTGAGGCTTTTATTGAGAAATCGGTACAATCAGTTTTAACACAAACCTTCAAAGATTTTGAACTGTTGCTAATCGATGACGGTTCCACAGATCAGACTCCCCGGATTCTGAATGAATTGGCAAGCACCGATTCTCGGATTCGTGTATTCTATTGGGAAAATAGAGGTTTGACTCGCACGTTGTCAGAAGGATTAACTCTCTGCAAAGCACCGTTAATAGCCCGCCAAGACGATGACGACATTTCTCTGCCGAATCGTCTGAAACTCCAAAAAGCATTTCTCGACTCTCATCCGGAAACAGCCGTTATAGGATGCCGCTACCTCAGCATTGATAACCAAGGAAACATAATCGGCAAGAGCAATGTTCCCCTTACTAGCGCAGCCGTCAAACGTGCGCTTCTAACGCACAATGTAATAGCTCACTCCGGTGCAATGTTTCGGCGACAGGCTGTACTTGACCTTGGCGGTTATAATCCAAACTACAAAACGGCCCAAGACTATGATCTCTGGTGCAGAGTTGCGCTACATCATGATCTGGTAAATCTAAAAACACCGCTGCTTCATCGCCGCAAACATCCGAATCAGATCGGCGCGGTTAAAGGCAGTCAACAGCAAGCCGCTAGAGATACTATTAAACGTGCTTATAGGGCTTCTATAATAAGAAACGAGAACACCACACCTCTGCCGGTTTCGGTTCGTATCCTTGCAAAGATTTATCATTACTTTGACTGAATCAAATATAGCATCTACACAAAATGAATTTTTGGTTTTCACAAAAGATCGCAATCACTTTTCTCGACACATTTGATATAATCAAAACTTATTTGACGGCACCATAAAAGTGCTGCCTTAAATTTTACAGGAACATATCTTATGACAAAAAAACAACGACTTCATTTTCTCATTTTAACAACAGTTTTTATTTACAACGCAACGGCTTGTACCGATTCAAACAATATAAATGAAAACAAGAACCAAACATCCGATGACTCTCAAAAAGATAGTTACGGTAGCGATGATAATCCCTTTAGTCCTGATACAAGTATAACTACTCCTCCTCAGGCGACAGGCTATTTGCATGTAGAAGGTAACAGGTTGCTAGATGACAGCGGCAACACTGCAAAACTGACCGGCGTAAACTGGTTTGGATTTGAAACAGGCAATCTCTCGCCTCACGGTCTATGGGCTAGAGATTTTCGTAGCATGATGCACCAAATTGCAGACTTGGGATTCAATACAGTGCGAATTCCATGGTGTAACGCAATGCTAAGAGACGGAGCTGCTACCGTATCTATTAACACCTATGGTGCAGACCCATACGACGGAAATGACCCGATGAACAAAGACATCAACGGAAAAAGTCCCATTGAAGTTATGGATGCTATTATCGGAGCAGCTGCTGAATATGGACTAAAAATAATGCTCGACAATCACTCGCGCAATCCTGACGGTTATATGGAAGAAGACCTGTGGTATACAAGCAGCACTTCTGAAGAACAGTGGATAAAAGACTGGATATTTATGGCCGAACGTTATAAAGGCAACACAACAGTAATCGCCTTTGACTTAAATAACGAGCCTCATCAAAGAGCAACATGGGGAACGGATAATGCATCCACCGATTGGAACAAAGCAGCTGAGCGTTGCGGCGCGGCAATTCAGCAAGTTAATCCCGATGTTCTGATAATTGTGGAAGGCGTTGAAAAAGCAGAAGGAAGCTCCTATTGGTGGGGCGGCAATTTGTTGGGAGTTGTTAATTATCCTATTAAACTACCGATTCAAAATAAACTGGTATACTCAGCCCACGAATACGGACCCGAGGTCTTTGCACAACCATGGTTTGAATCCGGCCAATTTCCAAATAACCTGAGCGGTATTTGGGACAAACATTTTGGGTTCATTGTATATCAAGAACTTGGACACATGTTCATAGGAGAATTCGGAGTCAACGACCCGGACTCGTTTACAGGTAAAGCAGGCATATGGTTTGATACCTTCTTAAAATACATGAGCAACAGCGACGGATACTCCTGGACCTTTTGGAGTATGAATCCCAACTCAGGAGACACAGGCGGAATATTGGACTACGATTGGGTAACACCGCACGACTGGAAAATGAAAGCCTTAAAACCGCATTTGGCACCGATGATAAAATAGAATCAAGCTACATTTCATTTAGCAAGATATATAACAGGTGAGTCTTTAAAAACCTTTAGATGGTCTTCGAGATAGAAATAATAAGTTCTGCCGTCTACCGTATACTCACCGATAGCTTCGCGCTGCATAAACTCAAGCCCGCAAACCGGACATACAACAATCTCATCGCTTTGTTTTGAAATTACAACGGACGGATTGTCCGTTTCTTTATCGCCGATTTTGTAAACTGCAAACAATGTAATAGAAATGATTGATGACACGGCTATTGCTATTGTCAAAACCTTTATCATAAACACCAATCTATATAACCTGTCGCTTGTAACGCAACTCTTTTAGAAAACAAAAAAAGCCTTTTTTTTGAATCTGTCCCAATAACCTGGGATAAATGTAATTAACAGACAGGAGGCCGCAGTGTCAGAAACAGATAAGGGAACCAGACTGTTGGAGTTGTACATGCGTTTTACATCCGGTGCGCATTTAACCATAAAACAGATAATAAAAGAATACGGCACAAATAGACGCACCGTGCAGCGAGACCTCGAAATGCTGCGTGAGGTAGGAAAACTCAACTTGGCCTTCGACACCGATGAGAACTTTGTAAAAACTTGGTATCTGGAAGAGAAGTACCGCAAAATCGGTGTAACCTACTCTATTCCTGATGTAATGGCTCTATTCTTAGGAAGGAGTATGTTCGATTTTTTAGAAGACACTCTATTGGAAGATTCTATTTGTCGAATATACAAGCAAATAGAAGATAAGCTTAAGAATCCAAAAGATCGCCTTAAAGCAGAAATTATGGAAAAAAAGATATTTCTCATTCATGAAGGACCTAAAAAGTTAAAAAAGAAATCACAACAAATTCTGGATACCTGTCTTGACGGTTTAATAAGGGATGAGCGATTAAAAATAAACTACCTTACAAGCAAAGGAGAAAACCGTTCTCATACCGTGCATCCGTATACCCTAACAGCTTATAAAAGAGGTCTATATCTATTAGGCTTTATAGAGGAAAAAAAGGAAATAAGGGTTTTGGCTATGGAACGAATAAAACGAGCTATTCATCAAAAAGATGACAAGTTCGATTATCCAAATAATTTCGATCCAAAAATTTTCTTTAAAAAAGCTCTGTTCATAGTACCCGGAAAACCCGAACAAGTTGAGCTGGTTTTTGCTCCTACAAGCAAGCCGTTTATAGAAATTCGACACTTTCACGAATCACAAAAAATAAGAGTTTTAAAAGACGGAAGCATTCAAATGAAGCTGCGCGTACCGATAAACTTTGAAACAGTAAATTTTGTGCTGTCATTTGGAAAATATGCAGAAGTTATACAACCTGAATCGCTACGGGAACAAGTAAAACAGCATTTAAGAGAAGCTTTAAAGCATTATCGTTTCCCACACCCTGGTTGATTTTTCCGGTTTTTTCTTGAGCAACTTACCGGAATCATTCGACAGCAAATCATCTTTTACAAAAGACCGGTTAATTTGGAAAGCTTCAGTTTTCGCTTCCGATAAGAGGAGCTGAGAATGCAGTGAGGATTTCGGCTCCGGTTTTTGTTACTGCTATGGTGTGCTCAAATTGGGCGGAGTAGCTGTTGTCGTCAGTAACTGCTGTCCATCCGTCTGACAGAGTGTGAAGGTGCCAATCACCTAGATTTATCATCGGCTCGATTGTAAAAACCATTCCCTCTTTTAGTCTTAAATCACGTCCTCTGACTCCAAAATGGGCAACTTGGGGAGCTTCGTGAAAGCGTTTGCCTATTCCGTGGCCGACAAAATCTCTAACCACTGAGCACCCCATGCTCTCAGCGTATTCCTGAATTGCAGCTCCTATGTCGCCAAGTCTTGCACCTTCTTTTACCTCTGCAATACCGAGATCAAGACAACGCTTTGCGGTTCGCACCAATTTTTGTGTTTCTTCGGACGGATGTCCGATATAGAAAGTTGCAGAAACATCACCGTACCACCCGTCCACAATGGATGTCACATCGACGTTGACGATATCTCCGGATTTTAACACCCGCTTGCCGGGAATGCCGTGACATACCACCTCGTTGACTGATGTGCATACGCTTTTAGGGTATCCTCTATATCCAAGAGGTGCAGGTTTAGCACTGTGGGATACCGTATATTCGTGTACAAAGGTATTTATTTCCTCAGTGGTCATTCCGGCCTTTAAAATTTTTGCAACTTCCTCAACTGTTTGTGCTGCCAGACGACATGCGGGTTTCATGGCCTCGATATCTGCCCGGCTTTTTATTATGACATTTCCCATCAATTTTCTCTTTTTCAGTTAGCGACAACGTTTATGAGTTTGTCCGGAACAACTACTATTTTTCGAACAGTCTTGCCTTCCAGATGCCGTTGTACATTTTCGTTTGCCAAAGCAGCTTTTTCTATTTCTTCTTTGCTTGATCCTATCGGCATTTCCATAGTGCCTCTGAGTTTTCCCATTACCTGGATTGCTATTGTAACCACATCATCGCGTGCTGCGTCGCGATCCCATTTAGGCCAAGCCGCCTCAGCCGCCAAACCTTTGCCTCCCATCGTCTCCCAAAGTTCTTCAGCTATGTGCGGAGCAAACACCGACATCATGTTGACAAGGGCAAAAAGTGAGTCTCTTTCTACTGACATAGAAAGAGGGTCTTTGGCTGAGAACTTTGACAATGTGTTGACCAACTCCATGCATTTAGCAATGGCAGTGTTAAAATGAAATCTTTTGTCTACATCATCAGATACACCGGCTACTGTTTTATGAGTGAGTTTTCTTAAAGCGACTGCATCTGAGGACAAATCACTGCCGTCTCCTTCATATGCAGAAGAACTCTTTATTGAATCCAAACGACTGAGTACAATCCTCCAAATGCGGCTTAAAAACCTGTATACTCCTTCTACTCCTTCGTCTTTCCAAACAACATCCAACTCAGGAGGTGATGCAAACAGCACAAAAAGGCGCGCGGAATCCACACCGTATTTAGCGATAATCTCTTTGGTATCCACCACATTGCGCTTGCTTTTAGACATTTTTTCAACGCGGCCGATAATAACATTTTTACCGTTTATTTTACTTATCCCATTTTCTACATCTTCGGGATAGTGCCACTCCGGTTGTTCTTTTTCGTCAAGCGTATAAAGAGTCTCTTTGCAAACCATTCCCTGAGTAAGAAGCCTCGAATAGGGTTCGGTAGGAATACCTTGAGGTAAGAGGTTCAAATCTCTCAGCAACATTGCATAATATCTGGCATAGGCCAGATGTCCTACTGCGTGCTCAATTCCACCTACATATTGATCGACCGGCATCCATGTTGCAGCTTCGGTTTTGTCCAGCAGTCCTTCTTCGTATCTAGGAGAAGTATAACGCAAATGGTACCAAGAAGACTCCATGAAAGTATCAAAAGTATCTGTTTCCCGCCTGGCTGAACCGCCGCATTTTGGACATGTTGTATGGACAAACTCTTCGCATCGAGCAAGCGGTGAACCGCCTTCAGCCGCAAATACAACATTTTCCGGCAGAAGCACAGGAAGCTGTTCATCCGGAACAGGAACCACATCGCATTTTTCGCAATATACAACAGGAATCGGCGCTCCCCAGTAACGCTGTCTGGACACACACCAATCTCTGAGTCGATAGTTAACAGTTTTCCCGCCGATTTTCTTTTCCGCCAGATAATCTGCAATTTTTTCTATTGCTTCACGATTGTTAATTCCGTCAAAGGGACCTGAGCGAACTTGAATTCCGTCTTCTGTATAAGCTTCGGTCATTGATGCCGGAACAATGGCATCGCCGGTTTTGGGTTCAATCACAACTTTAATGGGAAGATTATATTTTTTGGCAAACTCAAAATCTCGTTGGTCGTGAGCGGGTACTGCCATTACCGCGCCTGTTCCGTATTCCATTAGTACAAAATTGGCAATGTAGATGGGAACTTTGTCGCCGTTAACCGGGTTGATGCAATATCTTCCGGTAAAGACACCCTCTTTTTCGTAATCCTCAGAGCCTCTTTTAAATTTGTCTTCTGCTTGGACTTTTTTCACAAAATCAGTAACAATATCTTCCTGATCCGTTCCGGCCGCAAGTCGAAGTGCTAAAGGATGCTCAGGAGCAAGACTCATAAAGGTTACTCCCCACAAGGTATCCGGGCGTGTTGTAAAAATGGGTAGATTGTCATCGCCGTTTATCGGTTCTTCGAGTTTAAAAATGACTTCCGCACCGTGACTTTTTCCTATCCTTGCGCGCTGTTCAAGTAATACTCGTTCCGGCCATGCTCCCGCCAGTTCTTCTATCCCTTTTAGCAGTTCTTCTGCATAGGCGGTCGTTTTAAAAAACCATTGTGTGAGCTCTTTTTGAACAACCGGAAGCCCGTACCGATAATCTTTGCCGTCGATAACCTGCTCATTAGCCAGCACGGTCTGCATTTTCTCTGACCAGTTCACAAGGGCTTTTTTTCTATAAACAAGACCTCTTTCAAGGGCCCTCGTAAAAACCATTTGCTCAAACTTGTAGTATCCCGGATGACATGTTGCGATTTCTCTATCCCAATCATAGGAAATACCAAGCGATTGCAATTGTGCGCGCATTTCTTTTATATTGTTGTAGGTCCATTCGGCAGGATGAATACCTCTTTCAATAGCAGCGTTCTCTGCCGGCAGGCCGAATGCATCCCAACCCATTGGATGAAGCACCTTAAATCCTTGCTTCCATTTGAAACGGGCCAATACATCGCCTATTGAGTAGTTTCTGACATGTCCCATGTGAATGCGGCCGGAGGGATACGGAAACATTTCCAACATATAAAACTTTGGACGAGGATCGTTTTTGTCAGCCCTGAAGGTCTCTTTTTCACACCAGATTTTCTGCCACTTTCGTTCGACTTCAGTCGGATCATATGATTCTTTCATCAGCTCTCCTAGAATGCCGGTTTATTCGTTTTTTGGGATCGCAATAAATACGACCTGTTCGCAGGTTATAATCAACAGAACACTTTCCTTCAATCAGGATTTGCGTTCAGTTGTGCAAGTCCGATTAAGTTCATAAATTAGACGCAGTCCGTTTAGTGTCAGATCGTGATCAACTTCGTCGATGGTATCTGATTCATTAGCTATTATCTGGGAGAGCCCTCCTGTTGCTATGACAAACACTTCGCTTCCCATTTCGTCTGATAGTCTTTTGACCATTCCGTCAACCATAGATACATAACCGTACAGCACACCGGATTGAATGCTTTCAACTGTGTTGCGACCTATTGCGTTTCGGGGAAGCCCTATCTCTACTCTAGGAAGTTTAGAAGTTTTGGTTGCAAGAGCATCAAGTGAAGTTACTATGCCCGGTGTTATTGCTCCTCCCAAATATTCACCTTCAGTGGAAATACAATCAAAAGTTGTAGCTGTTCCGAAATCGACAACAATGCAGGCTTTTTTGTATTTAGCATAGCCGGCAACAGCGTTAACTACTCTATCTGCGCCTACTTCTCTTGGATTTTCATACTTTATAGGAAGTCCTGTTTTAACACCCGGACCGACTATTAATGGATCTACTCCGAAATACCTCATGCAAGCAGTTCGTACGGCATGAGTGGCAGGAGGCACGACGCTTGCCACAGCAGCCGCTGATACGGAATCAATTGCCAAACCTCTCATTGAGAAAAGCGTTTTAAAATTGATTCCCCACTCGTCTGCTGTTCTTTCCTTATCGCTGCGCAGTCGCCAGCTTTCTATAAGGGTTTCTTCCTTAAACAATCCCAAAACAGTATGTGTGTTTCCTACATCAATTGCGCAGAACATAAGAATTGCCTCTAGCTTTTCTTAAACCCTGTTTGCCATGCTCGCTCCAATACGGATTTTAAACTCCAATCTCGTTCTGTAACTTCGCTGACTGCAATAGGGAATACTGAACCGCAAAGTTCAGGTTCAAAAACCTTGGTCTCCAATTTCAAAGACAAAGGCTGTGTTGTAGATTGTAAGGTCGCTTCAGGTTCAGCCGAAAGCTCAACTTCCGGTTCGGCAGCAACATTAATTTCGGGTTCAGCCGAAAGCTCAACTTCCGGTTCGGCAGCAACATTAATTTCGGGTTCATTCGAAAGCTCAACTTCCGGTTCGGCTGTAAATTCTGCTTCCGTATCGGTCTGAAGCTCAATTGCTATAGCAGTTTCAGGTACTTCGTATTCTTGATAAACGGGTTCAAGTATTGCTGACAAAGGTTCTACCGATTGTACTCGCTCAATGCGCTCCAACGGCGGCGGTTCCGAAGGCATGGGTAATTGAGAATGTTCGGATTCTTGCATATCAATCGATTCAGAGTAGTCTTTATCCAAATACTCTGTTGATTTTGCATCAGTTGAATATAGTTTCCTGTTCTTCTGAACACGAAAAAGCAAATCCTCTAAACGCTGTCTTTTCTGCTCTATACTTAACATATCATTCCTCCAAGTTTGAGAACCGCTACTGCCGGGTCACAACCGGAGGCTGCCTCCTCGTTAATAAGATCTGCAGCATGAGGATTTCCTGCCCAAAACATACGTTTGTTGTCATCTGTTATGCCGAGATCCATAGCTACAAAAGGATGTCCTGAAACCGCTGATAGATAACCGGAAATAAAGCCTGCCAACAAAGTCGACCTGCTGTGATTGTCAGGTGCAGTATCTTTAGTTTCTATTTTAAACATCAAAGCATCACCTACAATTTCCACGAGAGCCCGCCCCATGCCCAATGCAGCCAAAGTTCCGCCAAGGTGTTGAGACAGCATATCTACTCCCGGTTCATTTTCGGAAGTGTTCATAATTTCGGATAGACAAATGCCGTGTTTTTTTCCCCATTCCGCTGCCGCTTTATACAGAGCTTCGCCGGAAGGCAGCAATTCGGCAATAGCAGACGGAAAAAGAAAAAGCTGTTCGTCGTTTACTGATGATATAGAACCTGATGACATATCTATTTTAATAAACGATGCTGCGTCAAACACCGGTTTGCTCATTTTTGACCTCTTTTTACGACCGTCAGTTTACCTCATCAGACTCGGTTGCCCAATGATAAGGATACAGCCGTTAATTTATGAAGTGTAAACGAGAGGAAAAAAGAATGTCAAATTCTAATCTTTACAAGGCATTTACAATATAAAGGTTCTTAGGTAGGAATCGGGGCATTGTGAGCCGTCAAAATAGCATCAATTTCTTCACCGTCGAGGCTTTCATCAACCAACAATTTTTCGGCTAAGGCGGTCAGACCTTCAATATGTGTCTCTATAATATTTTTAGCTCTACGGTATTCCTTCATTACTATGTGGTTTACCTCTTCATCAATGATAACGGCGGTTTTCTCACTAAAATCCTGCGGTTGCGCGATTTCTCTTCCCAAAAATATAGCTTCTTCTCTTCTGCCGTAGTAAAGCGGGCCGAGTTTTTCGCTCATACCCCAATCACACACCATCTTTCTGGCCATATCAGTGGCGGTTTGGATATCCTGGCCGGCTCCGGTGGAAACTTCTTTAAATATAACCTCTTCGGCAACTCTGCCGCCCATTAGAATAGCAATTTGAGATTCCGCAAAAGTTCTCGTTACCATCAATCGATCTTCCATAGGAAGTTGTTGCGTTAAACCTAGGGCTCTTCCTCTTGGAATAATTGTTACTTTGTGAACGGGATCAGTTCCCTTGATCATTCTTGCAACAATGGTATGTCCTGCTTCGTGGTATGCTGAAGCGCGTTTTTCAGAGTCTTTTATGATCATTGAGCGACGTTCAACTCCCATAAGAAGTTTGTCCTTTGATTGATCAAAATCCTCCATTTCCAATAAATCTTTGCCTTTACGTGCTGCGAGAAGAGCGGCCTCATTTACCAAATTCTCAAGATCTGCTCCGGAAAACCCAGGAGTGCCTCTAGATATCACTGAAATATCAACATCTTTGGCAATGGGGGTTCTCTTTGTGTGCACCGCCAAAATTCCTTCTCTTCCCTTTACATCAGGTCTTGGAACTACAATTCGTCTGTCAAATCGTCCTGGTCTGAGCAGTGCCGGGTCCAAAACATCCGGTCGATTGGTTGCGGCAACAATTATTACACCGTCATTTGCTTCAAAACCGTCCATTTCGACCAATAATTGATTAAGTGTTTGTTCTCGCTCATCATGTCCGCCTCCAACTCCTGCTCCTCGCTGCCTTCCGACCGCGTCAATTTCATCAATGAAAATAATACAGGGAGCATGCTTTTTACCTTGTTCAAAAAGGTCTCGAACTCGAGACGCCCCGACTCCGACAAACATTTCAACAAAATCAGATCCGCTGATGGAGAAAAAGGGAACACCGGCCTCGCCTGCAATGGCTCTGGCCAACAAGGTTTTACCTGTTCCGGGAGGTCCCATGAGCAACACACCCTTGGGAATTCTTCCGCCCAATCGCTGAAACTTCTTGGGATCTTTAAGAAAATCTATTATTTCCTCAAGTTCTTCTCTTGTTTCGTCCATTCCGGCAACGTCTTTAAACGTAACTCTTTTTGAATGATCGGACATCAATCGAGCTCTACTTTTGCCGAAACTCATAGCCTTTCCGCCGCCTGATTGAATCTGCCTCATAAAAAAGAAGAAAACAAACAGCAGGACAATCATCGGTCCCCAAGTAAACAGAAAGCTTTGCCAAAAACCGCCTTCTTCTGTTTCTTTGTATTCAACAGAAATATTCTTAGCCGTCAGTTTATCGGTAAAACCAAAATCAGGCTCAATACCCAATGTCTGTACGGTTTCTTCGCCGGCCGGTGTTGTCCTTGTATATGTATAAGTCTTTCCTCGTATCTCAACCTTGGTTATTTTATCACCGTTTAAATCCGACTGAAACTCGCTGAATCTAACCTCGTTGACACCTTGCTTCCCCTGAACCACTACTATCACGAGAAGAATTAAAGTTATCAACACGCCCCACAGTATGAATGTCTTGAATTTTTGGTTCACTTGTCTTTCACCATTATTTCTAATATAAATTGATCTTCATCAAATCACACAGTTGACAGCGTATTTCCCTATCATGTGATTTACTCCATATCCATAGTAAAAAAATTATTTTATAAAAATAAAGAGCAGCTATGACGATTGAAAAGTAATATTACAATACTGATTTTGACTATAATAAGGGCAATTGCGGAGAGTGTTTACTTTAATAATTACTGAATCTTATCCATGGTAAGTCTTCATACTCAGCTGTATATTCGATAGCCCAAACAGTAAATAGAATGGTTTTGTTCAAATGCAATAACCTAAATTATGATAATTGACTTTACACCGATTGTTATAAAAAAGTCAGATAGAGATTCTGATCTCATTTTGATATAACAATTTTGCAAGCGGTAAACCAAGAACCGGCAAACATTTTTTGCTGTCGATTTAGGTAAAGCAAGCAGGTCAAAAGCAAGCAAATTGAATATTAATAATTTTAGGAAAATACAAAAAATGGATGATAACTGTCTGGATATATACAACCATTATCTGAAAAGACTAGAGCAAACATTTGGTGATCTTGCTGTCGGGGATACTGTTCAGCATCAAGGAAAGCTGATCAGAAAACTTGCTCAAGATGAATTTGTTGCGAACTGGAATGAATACCAAAAGCTTGAAATATTTCTTAGGAATATAATGTCTTCAGGGGCAACACTTAATGATGACATATACCAAAAATATCTTGAACTGTCCGCACTGGTTCTTGTGCAGCCAAAAGATTTTTTAACGTTGTAAATGAGTTCTGTAACCGGTGCTGCAACTGTTCAATGATGATAATCGCATTTTTTAGGTGAAACAGTCCTTGACAACAATGCACCTTACGCTTAAGAAGTAGCGCTTCTTTGAGTAAAGTCGCGATAAGCGCGATTTATCGAGTTTTGTTATGTTAGGTGCAAGGCAGCACACGTGGAGTCGGCAGATGAAAACTTATAGAGCCAAACCGAATGAATTGGAGCAACGCTGGTACATTGTGGATGCAGCAGGCGTCCCTCTTGGAAGAACAGCCGGCAAAGTGGCTAGAATTCTTCAAGGAAAGAACAAACCCACTTATACTCCTCATGTCGATACAGGCGATTTCGTTGTGGTAATAAATGCAGCAAAGGTTGTGTTGACCGGTTCGAAATTGACGGACAAAAAATATTATCGTCATACTGGATGGATAGGGGGCTTGGTTACCAAGAGCGCACAGGAAATGCTTGACAGTAAGCCGAATGAACTAATTAAAATCGCAGTAAAAGGAATGCTTCCTAAAACAACATTGGGTCGCGCCATGTTGCGTAAAATGAAAGTGCACGAGGGACCTTGTCCTGAGCACGGTTATGAAGCGCAAAAGGCAGAAGTTCTGGACTTGAATAAGTAACTTTGGTTAGGAGAAGAGAAGGATGACTTCTTTGGAAAATCGTTGGTATGCAACAGGAAAAAGAAAGACCGCTGTAGCTCGTGTTTGGATGACACCGGGAAGCGGTAAGATGACCATTAATCGACGTACAGAAGAGGGATATTTCCCGCGAGCCATTTCAAGAATGGTAATGCGTCAACCGCTGGAACTTGTCGAAGCGGAAGAGAAATATGATTTTCTGATTAATGTAGGCGGCGGCGGATTGGCTGCGCAAGCGGATGCGATTCGTCACGGAATAGCCAGAGCTCTCTGTGAAGCGGACGATACTTATCGTACTCCTCTGAAAAGAGCGGGATTCCTGACTCGCGATGCACGAGCTGTAGAACGTAAGAAATACGGCCGTCCCGGAGCTCGTAAACGCTTCCAGTACTCCAAACGCTAAGTCTACGGTTTTTAAGAGATTACTTTTTTCCCCGACTCAACAACAAACCGATTGTAAGAAAACCTATTTAAAGGTTTTTTTGCTATAAAAACCAGGCAGTTTTTTTGACTGTCTTTAATTGTAATAATATCTTCTATGACTATGTTTCGAATTCCGGTTGCCGTCAGTTTTATTGCAGGATTCATGATAACGGCGGTCATAGGCGATATTTCAGGAGGAACATCGACTAAGACAACCGAAGCTAAGGTTGAAAAACAACCCAACAAGCAAGAATCAATGGATTTATCGGTGTATAACAACGATAAAAATGCGGACAATCTGTCAGCCTTTCAAACAAATGATACTTTAACACTACAGCAACCTGATATTTTATTACAACCTGAAGATATAGAGGCTATAAACATTGAAATAGAAACAGAAGTGCAACATGCATCAAATGAGGCAGACAGATTCGAAAGCGAACAAGATACTGCTCCTGATTCTTCAGCTGATGACAATTCACCGATTGTCGATACGAAAGAGGTTTCAGTAGAAACGACAGCAGCTCTTCAAACGCCTACATCTAAAGCTAAACAGGAAAAACTCTTAAAAGGAGTAGATCCGGACTCTATGAAGCTGACTAAGGGAAAATACATACAAGAAACCGAAGACGGAAGAAAAATAACGTTTACAATTGATGCCGCTATTCAGAAATATGTAGACGGACTGTTTGAGCAATATGAAGTTCCGGCAGGTGCTGCTGTGATTTTAAATTCAAAAACCGGACGTGTTATTGCTTTTTCTCAAAAACGAAGAGTAAAAGACGCAGCTGAAACTGATCATGTAGCTCTTGAATCATCTCCGCCGGCAGCGTCCATTTTTAAAATTGTTACTACGGCAGCTCTTATGGACAAGGGAATTTCTCTTAATAGAGAAACATGTTACACGGGCGGAGCAACAAAATTAACAATGCAGCATCTTAGCGACACTCTACCCAAAAATCATGCATGCATAAGTTTAATAGCAGCGCTTGGAAAATCTGCAAATGCAGTATTTGCAAAGTTGTCAGATCGTTTTCTTGAAAGTCAGTTTCTAGAAGAATATGCAAATAGGTTCGGTTTTAACCGACCGCTAGACTTTGATGTGCCTGTTGAGGTTTCGGTCGCGGATATTCCGCAGGAACGACTGGAAAAAGCCAGAGCTTCAGCGGGATTTTGGCATACGCATCTTTCCCCATTACACGGTGCGGTAATCGCACAGAGTTTGGCTCAAGGAGGTGCAATGCTTAGACCTTACATGGTGGAACAAATCGAAAACGAATCAGGCAAGATTATATATAAGTCGGAAACGAAATATATAAGGCATGTGGTGTCAAAAGAGAATGCGGAGTTGTTAAAGAATGCACTTGTTCATACAACAGTCCAAGGCACAGCGCGAAAATCATTTCAAGATCCTTCGGGTAGACCGTTTCTTCCAAATATAGTAACAGCGGGTAAGACGGGAACGCTTACCAAAGAGAACCCATATAGGGCTTACACATGGTTTGTCGGTTTGGCTCCGGTAGAAAAGCCGGAAATAGCTATTGCTGTTTTGGTAGTCAACTCACCCAAGTGGAGGATTAAGGCATCCCAGATGACTGCGATGATTTTGAAAAAAGTATTTGATAAACAACTAAGAAGAGCGGTAACAAGGAAATAGGTGTTCTGTTTTTTTATATGGAGCTATGGATTGAAAGTTTTATGCAGACCGCTTAACTGGAAAAAATGCATTAATTGGTCTTTTTTATACAATTATTCCCTAATTTTCAGTTTAGTGACTACATAAATGACAAACAGTTTAATTTAACGACAAAGAATGAAAAAAATAATAACAAAAATAGTCGTAAGAATGATAAGAAACTCTTGCATATACGGATGACTCTCGACAAAATTCCTGGGAGTTAAAGTGGGAGATATCGACATGACAAAATCCGATCTTGCCGAGCACTTGTATGAAACAGTAGAGGGGATTACCAAACAGCAAGGCGCTGAGTATATCGAAGCGACTTTGGACCTAATCAAACAAACCCTCGAAAAAGGTCAAAACGTAAAAATCGCCGGATTCGGCAATTTTGTGTTGCGAGAAAAAAACGCGCGACTTGGAAGGAACCCTCATACTGGTGAGCCTATGCCGCTCACTGCTAGAAGGGTTGTAACTTTTAAGGCCAGCCAAATTCTGAGAAAACAAATTAACTCTGCCTGCGAATAGCTTGAAAGAGTCCCATGGAGGACGATGATGAAACAGCCTAGTGTATTCAACCAGCCCTTAAAGGACGGCGATAGGGAGGACAGGACTGTTGGCTGTCGTCATACCAATCCGGACACCTGCGGCAAACACTCTATCGAAAAAATATGTGCATTTGTTAGGGAGGATAACATGTGTCTTGCGCCTCCGCTTTCTTGGAAAAAGCAGTACAAGAAATTAGCGGCGCTTGTGAACAACGAAGCATCTCCCCCCGCCGATGGAGCTTTGACCGACGGTAAATCCGCTGACGGGAAATCCGCCGACGGAGAATCCGGAGATGAGGCACGTCTTTAGTTTTTTTGTTTGTGTTAAAATAACGGAAGGAATCGTCAAATGACACAACTTAAGGTCAATGATGATGTTAAAGCTCAAAAAGCTCAAAAGATTCGTACTCAGATGGATGTGCTGGATCGTGAACTGATGCAGATTATTGAGACAAAAATTGAGCTGGCTCTTAAACTTACAAAGCTTCAAAATGCTGATTTCAGCAAAGCAGCTCAAGAGACCGTACAAAATCTTTTTGGTCGATCAACGGGTTTGGTAACCGAAAACTTTGTAAAAGAATTCTTCTCTAGAATGTCAGAAGAAACCGAGAGACTGAGTTCTCCAATTATTTTAACTGTAGGTTATGCAGGGGAGCACGGTGCTTACGCCGAAGCAGCGTCGCGTCTTTTGGTTCCGAATGCAGTTTATCTTCCGTGTCTTGAATTTGTAGATGTTTTTGACGGTGTCGAAAACGGTATTTTTGATTTTGGAGCAGTGCCGGTAGAAAACTCGTTGGAAGGAGCTGTAACTCAAGTCAATGACCTACTTACCTCAACAAATCTTAAGGTTGTAGGAGAACTAAGACTTCCTATTCATCACTGTCTTATGGCTCCCGCAGGTACAAGAAAAGAGGATGTGCGCATTGTATATTCTCATCCTCAAGCGTTGGGCCAATGCAGAGATTATCTTCTAAACAACCGTTTCGAAGCCAGACCGTTTTATAATACAGCCGGTGCGGCAAAAATGCTCGACAGAGAGCGCCCTGCCGCATCTGCCGCTATTGCCGGCGAATTGTGTGCAAAGATCTACGGTTTATCCATTCTGGACAGGGATATTGAGGATGCAGATTTTAACGCAACCAGATTTCAGCTTATTTCTAAACGCCCATATCAAGGTCAGGGCAATAAGTGTTCGATAATCTTTGCAGTTAAACACGAATCAGGTGCTCTTCAATCTGTATTAAGTATTTTTTCAGACTCCGATATTAATCTTACACGTATTTCTTCGACTCCAAGAAAGATTGATCCCGGTAACTACACATTCTTTCTTGATTTTGAAGGCTCGGATAAAGACCCAAAAATCCGAAGTGTTTTGGACGAAGTACAAAGTCGAACCAAAGAAATGATATTTTTGGGATGCTATCCAAAATGGGAGCCTGCTGAGTAGTTTAATTTAATAAGTTAACGGAGTCGGAACCGGTTAGACTTTTGTAGCTCTATACTTATCAGTAGTGATTGGCCGGGCTGTTTATGTCAACTTTGCCGCTGAATTTTCTGTAGGCCCAGGCTGTGTAACCTATTACCAAAGGCATTCCTAAAATTGCCAAACCCAACATTACTTTTAAGGTAAGTTCCGAAGAGGATGAGTTTGCGAGCGTTAGACTTAGAGAGGGATCGTTGGAAGCGGGTAGCATTGTGGGAAACAGTGATGCTCCTACTACACTCATCAATAAAATAATCGAAAGAGCTGAAAGCAAAAAAGCTGAGACATTGTTGTGTTGTTTTATTTTATAGAGTGAAAAAACAATGCTTGCTGTAACACCTACCGGAACGACAAACAGAACAGGATAGGATAAGAAATTAGATGTAAGATTTGGAAAAAATATAAAAGTTGATATTGATGCAACACAAAAAAGTAATAGATATACTATTCCGGAATAAAAAGACCATGTTCGCGCTCGATTTTCCAGGTCGCCCGGAGCCTTTACCGCAATAAAGTTGGCTCCGTGAAAGGCAGTCATTGCAACGCCTACAGCTCCTATCATCAAGGCGTAGGGACCTAGCAGTTCAAAAAAAATAATTGAGCTGTCACCTGCTTCATTTAAGGGAATACCTATAAGAATATTGCCCATGGCTACGCCGAACAGCAAAACAGCTCCTATGCTGGATACCGAAAACGCTGTGTCAAATATAGAACGCCAGGTCGGTGACTTTTCTTTGCTTCTAAATTCAAGAGATACCGCTCTTGTAACCAAACACAAAATAAGCAGCATCATGGCTATGTAAAAACCGGAAAAAACAGATGCGTAAACAGGAGGAAAGGCTGCAAATAGTGCTCCGGCACCTGTTACCAACCAAACTTCGTTGCCGTCCCAGATTGGACCTATTGCATTTAAAACCGTTCTGCGTTCTTCGTTTCCTTTGGTTCGCAAATGCCAAAATCCGGCTCCCAAATCAAAGCCGTCTAAAACGGCGAAGCCGGTTAAAAGAATACCCACTAGAAAGAACCATGTTACCTGAAGAAAAGTCATGCAGGCACCTCCTGAGCGGAATTTGAAACAGGAGTTTCCGGTCCTTTTTGTATTATTCGGCGCATAAGGTGAATCCACAAAACAAACATTAGTGAATAGATTATCGAAAACATGATTATAGAAAATAGAATTTCTCCGGCGGAAACATTTACCGAAACAGCTTCTGAGGTTTTCATGCCCGGCACTCCGTAGACTATCCACGGTTGACGTCCGACTTCGGCGCTGAACCAGCCCAATTCATTTGCAATAATAGGAAGGGGCAGAGAAAACATTGTAAGGACAAGATAAGGCCGGTTTTGAAACAACAGTTTTTTCTTCCAAAGCAAGAGACCCAAACCGGTAAGACCTACAAAGAAAAAACCCATAAGTACCATTATTCGAAAACTAAAGAAAACAGGCATAACGGGAGGGCGTTCGTCTCTTGGGAAAGCCTTTAAACCTTTAACTTCTGTTGAGGAGTCGAAGCCGATCATCAAGGATAGCATAGACGGAATCTCAATTGCAGCGTCCACACGTTCTTCTTTGTCATTGGGAATGCCGAACAATATCATGGGAGCATGGGATGATGTTTCATAGTGAGCTTCGAGAGCAGCCAATTTAATAGGCTGTGTGTTTGCAACCTGCACAGCATGCCAGTGTCCCATGCCTATTTGCAAAACGCTAATAACAAAAGCGCCCACAAGGGCAGTAACCAATGCTTGTTTGGCAAAATCGAGATGTTTTCTTTTTAACAGATAGTAGGCGCTAACACCCATAATAAAAAAGGCTCCGCACGCCCCGCAGGCAACTATTGTATGAAAAAACCTAGGAAAAGTAGATGGGTTAAAAACTGCCTCAGTAAAACTGGTCAATACAGCGCGACCTTCAATGATTTCAAATCCGGCAGGAGTTTGCATCCAGGAGTTGGCGACAATAATCCAAAAAGCCGACAAGGTAGCGCCTGAAGCCACCATAAGTGAGGCAAACCATATAACCTTGTGAGAAAAGCGATGCTGTCCGAAAAGAAGCACCCCTATAAATGTCGATTCGAGAAAGAAAGCCAATATGCCTTCAGCAGCCAACGGTGCACCGAAAATATCTCCCACAAACCGAGAGTAGTTTGCCCAATTGGTGCCGAACTGAAACTCCATTGTAATGCCGGTAGCCACACCCAAAGCAAAAGTAACGGCAAAAAGCTTGAGCCAAAACCGCCCTTGAACAATATATCTCTCATCTCGTGTGGCTCTGTATCTTTCCATAAACCAAAAGATAAACCAGGCCATGCCGACGGTAATAGAAGGAAAGATAAAATGAAAACCGATTGTTAGACCAAACTGAATTCTTGCCAGTAAAACAGCATCCATGTGTTTAATGCTCCATATATGAAAACCGAACAATGAATAACGAACTGTTTCGATTTTGGCTAGGAAATAGAGTTGTTTTTAAATTCAATATTTGAATATCAATACAAGACAACCTTAAATTGCTCATATAAAAACAGACTTGCAAAGAAACCGTTTGTCAGGGCGAATCAATATCAACCCGGGTGCGGGAAAATCTAAGCAGTCAGTGTAAAATGGATTTGCGAAGCAATTTGATTTCTTCTTCTTGAAGGT
>CAYWLQ010000036.1:0-36767 GCA_964458775.1 uncultured Myxococcales bacterium
TAAATATAGAGAAATAGCATGAGGCGACTGCTTACGCCTTTGTGTTACCGCTTACCGTTGACCGAATTACTTTCTGTACTCGGCGTAAAATTTATAAGGGATGTTGATGCCTACGATGTTAACGGCGTGGCAAATGCTGTTAAAGAAGCTTCGGCACACCCTGGATTTGCCGCGGTTATCGCCAGACATCCGTGTATGCTGCTGTTTACACGAGTTAAAAGAAAGAAAATGCCGAACCTAAAGATTCCAAAAATATCCGTGGATCAAGATGCCTGCACACAATGCGGAATTTGTGTTTCCGAATTCGGATGTCCGTCATTTGAAAAGCACGACGACGGAAAAGTTACGGTTAAAACAGATGTCTGTATAGGTGACGGTTCTTGTGTTCAAACCTGTCCTTCAGATGCCTTAAAGCGCGAAGGTTTTGAGAAAAACAAATGAAACCGATTTCAATATACCTTGCCGGAGTGGGCGGCCAAGGAACAACATTGTTATCAGATGTAATAGGCAGAGCAGCCGCAGATGCAGGACTGTCAGCAATGGTTTCAGATACTCACGGTATAGCCCAACGCGGCGGTTCTGTGGTTTCCCACATTCGTATCGGCGAGGGTCCTAACAGCCCTCTAATATGTAAAAATCAGGCCGATATTGTAATAGCACTGGAGCGACTCGAAGCACTACGAGGTGCCTGTGATATGCTAAAAAACGGAGGTATATTAATCTATTGCAACGCAGTTTTCCAACCTGCCTCAGTACGTACACAGGGAGCCCCCTACCCTTCTGAACAGGATGTTTCAGAGGTTGCTGATAAAAAAGTTGCTACAATTGAGCGAATTTCCACCAAAGGAATTCACGATCCAAAAATGTACAACACACTCGTACTTGCTCGACTAGTTAAAATGGGGATTGTTCCTGAGTTCACCGTTGAGAGGTCTATTACTGCTATTTCTCACACTCTACCCAAAGATGCTTTTGAAAGAAATAAAGAGCTCTTTCTTTCGACTCTTTCGTCTTCTTGTTCTGAATGAAACTGTTTGCCGCTAAGTTTTGCTTTTTCTATGTCGTAAACGTAGACGATGTTTTAAACATTAAACAAAAAGAGAAATGGCACCGTTCACAGCTTTGCTTGTTCTCAACAAACAGCATTCTGCCGGCAACTTTGCGAAAATGGCGCTACATAGCTTATTAGGATGATAAAAACAAAAGAACAAAGGAGCCGAATATGAAAATATCATATACAAAAAGGCTTATTGCCGCACGTTTCGGACATCTTATTGTCATTGCATTCTTTATATTGGGATGCGACGAAAAGGAGAAAACATCTGACAATAGAACGAGCGTAGATTTACCTCAAGAATACACAACTTTTGAAGTTGAATGGCGCGATGACGCTGTAATCAACGATGACTTAGTTGCGGTCCAAGAAGCGATCGTCAGCATGGATTATGAAAACGGTATTTTGGTGATTCGCGAAGACTATATCGATATTGATTCTTTGGAAGTCGGAAAAACTGCCCTAATCGCAGGAGTAGGTATTTTTACCGTTACCGCAAGAGATGTCGTTGATGAAGGCGTTCGGCTGACTTTGGAAACAGCGCCCCTTACCTCAGTAATTGAAAACGGAACCATTGCTTGGAGACGTAATTTTACCGGACAAACAGATGTATTACCTATAGGAGTCGGTATCGGTGAAGACGAGGCAACCTCAATTCGACAGGTAACAAATGCGCTTACTGGGTCTTTTGAAAGCGGAGAACTAAGCGCATCAGGAAAAGTCGGCGTTTTTGACACCTCGTTTACTCTTCGCAAAAGCGACGGAAGCATATCCATGTCTGTTTCAGCAAAGTATCAAGGCAGCGGTAATTCGATAGTCAACATTGTTGGTTCAGGAGCACTATACGGGCTTTCCAATGAAACCCAAATTGTTATCGAAGGTAGCTCCATAAAGGACTTCGTAATGATGGCGGACAATGTCAACGGCGAAATCAGCCTGGAAGCTGGTGCTGTCGAGATAGGAGCCTCCGGCACACCCGTAAAAATTCCGGCAAAAATATCAGTACCTATTTTAGTAGGAGGAATTCCTTTTTATGTTGCGTTGGGCGGCACTCTGGAAATCAACTCAACGCTTAAAGCTAATTGCTCAGCTATTATCAAAGGCAAATCAACATTTACGGGAAGTGCGGGAATAAGAGCGGTAGACGGTGTAATAAGCCCAGCCGGAGGACTGCAGCAATCCGAGTTGATATTTGAAAAGGCCGACCATGTAGGCACAGTGACAGCAGGATACGGCGTTTTGTTAAATTTCCCCAAACTCTCGGTCGGAGTGGGATTATCCGGTATGATATCAGGCGAAGCCTATGTTCAGTTTTCTACAGAAGCTATTTCCAACATGGATTTGTTCTACGAATCAGCCGGCCTTACTCCGGTAATAGTCGGCAACTGTGTTAAGTCCAGAGTTAATATCGGCGGTTTCTATGGAGGCAAAGCCGAATTTTTGGGCATTACTGTTGCAGAGACTGAAACAGCATTGTTCGGAAAGCTGGGCGAAGAAAAAAAGACAGGAAACAAATGCGAATAGAACCGTTCGCAATTTTTTCAAACAAAAAAATACTGTCTCAATAACGATACAATGTAATTTCCAAAAACAATCATATTTGTCTCAAATAGCAGCCTCAATGTTTGCTGTGATTTGCCTTGTTTTGTTATTCCGAGGCTCTCATCAACTGTAAGAAAAATCTATAAACCCAGTATTCATGCCGGCTTGAAAAAACATTATGTTTTGGCTTTAAATGAAAACAAAAAAAGTCATTAAGATTAAGAGAATATAAAAGAAAACGATGATGTATGATGGCACAGAAAATGCTTCGCAGTTACAGTCTCTTGCAGAAACGGTCTCTGCAAATTAGAACCGTACCTAGAATCGGAGGACATATGAAATATTTTTTTTGGTTGATAGCATTTGGAATTATTGCTTGTAAAGAGACAGATTCAAAAAGAGCAAGGAACGGATTCAGAAAATGAAGACGATACCGATATATTTGATCCCGGTCCGCCGCTGCTTGAACGTTTTGATAAGGCAACTTACGATTGTAATATTTCTCAGCCGATGACACGAATAAACAACTCATGGAACAGTAACGATCCTTTTATTGAAAACGGAGATCTCGATCTGTTGCCTATGGACGACGGAGTCTATCTGCTTCGCCTGGAAAGTAATGTTGAGTTTATGCGCATTACAACCTCAGGCGAAATAATAGGGACGCCGGTAAGAATTGCTTCGACGGGGGACTTGCTGAGAAATCCAAGATTGCTAAAAACCGAGACAGGATATGCCTTGGCGTGGATCGGCAGAGATTACATGACCAACCAGTTAATGTTTGTTCTTTTGGACTCCGAAGGAAATCCGCTGGGTACTCCACAATCTCTTGCCTCCGGAAATATAGGTTTCAGCAAAATGGTACGTTTTGGTAACAAATCTGTCTTGGCATTTGGAGCAATACAATCCTATGAAATTGGATTTGAAAACAGCCTGCTTTTTTTAGACGCAGACGGTTCTCCCTCGGGTGATTTGGTTATTCTTGAAGGGAACTATAACGCCTTCTTTTCAGGAGAAGCCTCAATTGGACTATTAGCAAAAGACAACGAACTGCTCGTCGCATGGTCTTCCTCAAAAGACAACTGGGAGGATTCAAATGCAGCAACAACGCTAAGAATCGAACGTTACAACGCAGAGAAAAATCGTGTTTCTCCTGTATACAACCTGCAATCACCTGTGGAAAATAAAGAAAACATTCACCCGTCATGGGTTAACATAGGAGAAGATGTCGGCCTACTCTGGTCCTAAGGCGAAATTATCTACATCTGCGCCGGATGCTATCCGGATCACAAGGTTAACCTTGTTGTTCTAGGCTCTGACGACCTTATACCGAAAAGCGAAGTTACAGTCTTGGAAAACACCTCAACCGAAGCCGGACTATTAGAACATAAAGCACAACATCTTTGTAGCCGCCCCCTTCGTCTATAACGTTTAGTCAAAAGGAGCTTCGGGAATGATGACCTGCACTTGGTAATCTGACCGAGGAATTTCTAATCCGATTTGGATTTATTTGCATGTAGAACAGTTATATTGAAAACAAAACGGGTTATGCTTTATGCATACTCGTTTTTTTGCTCCAATTTATCTTTTTTATATATTCTTTTAAGAAAAAATGTGCTCGGCTCTAAGGTGTGTGTCATTATTTCAATTGGTTATGAGTAAAAGCAGTTTTCCAATTCGTCTATCCGTTTCTGATCAATCAAAGGACGGCTTTGTTTTCGGTGATTACTTTCTCGAAAAAAAGCTTGCGGCAGGAGGAATGGCAGAGGTTTTTCTCGGAAGAGAAACAGATGCCGATGATGCAGGTGAGCGATGTGTTGTTAAGTGTATTCTTCCTGACCTGGCAGGAGATCAACAGTTTTTGGCAATGTTTATCAATGAGGCTCAGCTTGCAGCGCAGATGCATCACGCAAATATAGTCGGGGTTACTGATTTTGGAGAACAAGACGGCTTATTGTACATGACCATGGAGTATGTAGACGGTTTGGACTTACGCAGATTTGCTCGTCGAGCTTTTCCTTTCGGAGACGATCATGCAGCAGTATCATGCCTCATTGCCGTTCAAATCTTGGATGCTCTGACCTATGTTCACAATATGTGCGATGTAAACGGAACTTTGCTGCATGTTGTTCATCGCGATTTATCTCCGTCCAATATATATTTGTCCAGAAACGGTCAGGCCAAATTGGGTGATTTCGGCATAGCGCATATTAATTCCTCTCGCTATCGGCAGATAGCTTATACCCCCAGGGGTAAGTTCGGTTATGTTTCACCTGAGCAAATAGAGGGTTGTGTTGCAGATTTACGAGCTGATGTTTTTGCCATGGGAATAGTGTTAGCGGAGCTTTTAATAGGGAAAAAGCTTTTCAAGGGACCGAGCCAACTTAGTGTGCTGCTTGAAATTAGAGACGGACATTACAGAGTACTGGAAGAGGCCAAAGAAAAGATTGAGCCTGAGTTGTATAGGATTGTATCTAAAGCACTTGCTTTAAAACCCGAACATAGGTTTCAAACAGCATCAGAGTTTAAAAATGCTGTAACAACATATATGGGGAAAAGACTTAACTGCGTATACGTTTTGGGTGATCTGGTTGCTAACGCAGCCGATACCGCTGACCTTTCGTCTAGATTTTCAGAAGCCGATAATCCATTCATATACAATTCTCAAGATGATGTTTCATCAAATGCTACGACAGACAATCTGCCTTCATCAATGGTTCCTACAAATCCCGGACGTATTTCTGATTCTGTTTGGAATGCGTTATCAAGTGAAGATGATGAGGAAACAACAGGTGATGCCACCCCTGTAACTCAAGACTTGGATATGGAAAAGATGTGGCATTATGATGTGTGTTTTGTAGACGGAACCGTAAAGAAAAACATATCTTTCGCCGGTGTAATGGAAATGATCTATAAAGATGACATTACACGTGAAACAACAATTGCGATTAATGACGGTCCGTTTATGCCAGTGGAGAGTTATCCCGAACTATTCCGTCATATTCCTGTGTATACGCCGACTGTGAATGTTAATGACATAAAGAAACCGGAGATTGCCGGCATGCTTGCAATGGAAGCTCCGGCGGAGATCATCTTGTCTCTTGCGTTGTCGGAAAAAACGGGCATTTTGGTTTGTAAGAGAGGTGCTGATCGAAAAGAAGTATATTTCAAGCGCGGAATGCCGGTATATACTTCATCGAATAATACAGAAGAGCTGTTGGGTGAGTATCTGGTAAGAAAGAAGCTTTTGGACAGAGCTCAATTGGAAACAGCTTTGTCGATAATGCCGAAATTCAACGGTCATTTAGGGGATACTGTAATTGCTTTGGGAATGCTGTCTGCAATGGAATTGTTTCGAGCAATAAGCGATCAAATTGTTATGCGATTTGATGATCTTATTTTGTGGAATAGCGGTACCTGGGAGTATTATCCGGAAGGTACCTTACGTTACAATGCCCCGGAAATACCGATTAACCCATATGTTCATATTTTCGATGTTTTATTCACTCGTGCTGCGGGATTGGAACATGACGTTCTGGTAGCCGAAATGAGAGGACAAATAATAGAACCCTCTCCTTCTGCGCAAGAACTTCTACGTAAAATATCTCTCCCGTCAGATATTGATTCAATTGTAAGAAGCGTTACCCAGGCGAACATAATAGATAGTTTGTTGCAACAATATGATTCCGTAAGTTGTGCAGTAGCTTTGTTTGTAGCTATTGAAGCCGGTATTTGGAATTTGTCGGGTATGTCTCCTTCTTGGAGATCATCATATATTCATGGGTTAGACTGAAGTAGTCATACAAGTCTTAATATCATTAGATTACAAATTGTGAGACACTAAAGCTTCAATAGGTTTCTGCTTATTGACTCAGCCAGTCTCTCAATATCAACGGTCTGATGAGCGGCGGACATGGTAACCCTGAGTCTGGATTCACCGGGTTTAACCGTAGGAGGGCGAATTCCTTGCACAAAGAAACCGTCCTTTAGCAGAAGCTCAGACACCTCCATTGTGCGTTTATTAGATCCTATAATTATCGGTTGAATAGCGGTTTCTGAGTCTATTATCGGTAAGCCGTGTTTTGCAGCAGAACTCTTAAACACTGCGATGTTTTTAATAAGATTTTCTCTGAGACAGTCAGCTTCGGCTGATATTTCCATACTGCGCATTATTGCCGCTGCCAGAGCCGGCGGTTGTCCGGTAGAAAACAGGAGACTCCTTGCCCTGCTTCTAATAATAGCAGCCGGCGATTTTGATGTTGCTACAAAAGCACCTGACACTCCAAAAGCCTTGCTGTAAGTGCCGACTATCACATCTATCTTATCTTGCAACCCCAGCTCAGCCGCCAGTCCTGCTCCGCTCGGACCTATCACTCCAACAGCATGTGCCTCATCCAAGTAAACAGCGACATTGTGTCGAGTTGCGATTCTGACAATATCGACTAATTTTGCTTTTTCACCGTCCATGCTAAAAATTGAATCCGTAACAATCATACGGGTTCGGAATTCTTTATATTCGTTTAAGAGACGGTCTAAATCAGCCATATCCGAGTGTCTATATACATATACTTTTGCCTTAGACAGTCTGGCTCCGTCAATAATACTGGCGTGTACCAGTTCGTCTGAAAAAATCGCGTCATCGTCGTCAAGCAGGCAAGACAAAGCACCGACATTTGCTTGGTAGCCGGAGGCGAAATATACGGAGTCTTCTTTAGAGAGCAGCTTTGCAGTTTGGGATTCCAGTTCATTATGAAGCACTGTATTTCCGGATACCAAACGTGAAGCACCGGAGCCGCAGCCGTATTTTTCGACTGCCTCTATCATAGCTCTTTTCACTTCAGGATGAGAGGCCAATCCCAAATAGTCGTTAGAACAAAAGACCAGTTTTTCGCCGTCCAAGAATTTTACTTTAGGCTCAACAGGTCCTAAAGCACATCGCATAACGCGTTCTGAACAGTCATCCCTAATTAGTTTGAGCTTATTTTCCCATTCTAATAAGGGACTAGAGCATTTCGTCATAGTCTTCCTTCGATAATAGTCTATCTTGTTTCAAGTCAGAGGCATTGATACGAGCTCTCAACCAATCAACGGCTATCTGTAATACTTCGAGCTTGGTTGTAAGTGAGAAGAACTCATACTCAGACACAGGAGGTGCCGCATCCAGACGTTCAATCAAGGCATCGGTTTCGTCACCGCTTGTGGTAAGTCTACATCCCATGTCTCCGGCGTCCTTTTCGACAAGAGCCTCAGCCGCCGCGCCTATAGGGTTGAATTTGAGCGGCACATAGTCAAATTCAACAGTCCATGTAATAGGGTTTTCCGAATCCATTCGCCATCTGCAGGGAAACATTCTCCGCACAACCTCACCAAAGTATGCACCGACAGACGGAGCAAACAGATGCATAATTTCAGCGCGTCTGTGGTCACCTACTTTTGGCACAGAGCCTCCGCCTTCCTCTCGCAATATTTCTTTTATAAAAAAATCGAGCACACTTAAGGTTTCACTTTGAAAATCAAGCTCTATTCCTGTGCGATTCTTTACATGAGTTATGCATCGCCCCGCCAAAAAGGCAATTTCTTCGGGAGCATCTGTTATTTTTTCACTCATAAGCAAAGTGTAATCCTCCTTATCAATAGCTTCAATACAATGAAATGACGTTTTTTAGCAATGTGCATGATTATTTCCAAACTGTATCTTTTCTTTTCAAAATCATATTCCAAAACGAACTCCATATAGAATATCGATTACTAATCATTGCATTGACTTTTGAAGTCAGCTATTTGAGTATTAGTATAAAAGAGGTAATTATGAGAATAGGAATCAGAATCTGCCTTGTGTGCGTGTCATGTTCTTTATATTGCATAAATGTATCGGCTGATGATAAAGCAAAAGAATTCTATGAAGAGGGCAAAGCGCATTTTCAAGCCGGACGATTTGAAGAAGCACTGAATGCTTTTAACGAGGCTTATAATCTAACCCTGGAACCGGCTTTGTTGTTTAATCTGGGTGCATCTGCCGAGGCCATGGGTGACAGAGAGAGGGCAAAAGCTTATTATTTGGTTTATCTGGAAGAGTCTCCGGATGCTCCGGATGAAGCTGAGGTTCGCAGTCGAATAGAAAAGCTTTCACAAGATCCGGAACCCCCGTCTTCGGATACTCAGGAAACCGAAGAAACACAGCAGATTACTACATCGACTGAAAACGTTGATGCTTCAACTTATTATGCTTCAAACCAAGACAAAAAAAAACACGCAACTATTTGGCCGTCTTTGATGATAGGCTTGGGAGGAATGACATTAGTAGGAGGAATGATATCAGCGATTGTGGCAAAGTCCAGATATGACGGTTTGGAATCATCCTGCAAACCCAATTGTACCGATAACCAAGTATCTGATGCTAAGGCTCCGGCGGTAGCCGCTGATGTATTGTTTGTTTTAGGAGGAATTGCTGCAACAGCAGGTGTAGTCGGTTTGGTAATTACAAAAAAGAGGTCACGTAAACAGTCATCCATTGCTATTGAAGTAGTTCCCGGTGCTTTGGGGCTTACATTGGAAGGGAGATTCTGATGTTCGACATTTTAAAAACCATTGTAACGGTTACGATTCTAACAATAGCGTCAATTCTAGGTTGTACTGCTGTTCTCGACTTTGCCTCACTGCAAACGGATACATCTAAGGATGAAAAAATTCCTGTTCGGGATACAGATTCTGAAATACAAGTGTTAATACCGTGCAACAATAGTTCTGATTGTGATGACAATATCGCTTGTACAAAAGACCGCTGCGGACCTAACAGTTATTGTGTATTTGAACCGGACAATAATGTTTGCGACGGATTTCTGGTTTGTAAGCTCGACCAAGGCTGCGTTGATATCGGAAGAGAATGCCTAACCCCGGCAGACTGCGGCGACGGCATCTTGTGTAAAAAGTATAAATGCAACTCAGCAGGGAAATGCGAAATGTACTTATTGGATGACAATGCCTGTCTGGATCCAAACAATCTTTGTTTTTTAGGTGCGAAATGCGATTCTGAGCAAGGCTGCGTGGGAGGATACGAAAAGCCGTGTACCCAAGTTGACGGACCTTTTTGCTACAACTATATGTGCTCTCCTTCTACCGGTAAATGTGACACCGAAGTCTTTAGACCCGGAGCCGACAATGACAGTGACGGTCATTGTGACAAACACCCTGATTTTGGAGGTAATGATTGTGATGATCGCGACGATCAGGTCTACGTAGGAGCGCAGGAGATCTGTAACAATAAGGATAACGACTGCGATGGGATTACAGATGCTTCAATAACATTTGCTTCTCAAATAATTTCAGAAACAGGAACGGTTTATGCTGCATCTTCAGCGGTAGGACAAAATCGTCCTGCAGCTGCTTGGCAGGTTGATGCTGAAAACGAATCGTCAGTTCTTTTGCAGATACTTCCTTGCCTATCAGACTGTTCAGACGATCAAACCATTAAGAGCGAAGTCTACAATATCAGCAAAGTGTCAGGGATGTCAGGCAATGCCGGATCTCCCTCGATTTCCTTTATTTCTGAAAATTTTGTTATCACCTGGATTCAAGAAGATACGGATGGAATGAGCTCAAAGGCTTATGCAATGGAATTTGAACTTGGAGAAAACAATACTGTTTCTTTCGGCAGCCCGAAAATTATTTCTTCTATCGATGCTGTCAGAGTATTTAGTCCCAAAGTTGATAAACTTGGAGATACCTGGATTGCTGCTTTTGCAGCTCAATACGAAGACGGGACCTTTGCAATTGAAATTGCCGGCCACAATCTCCACTCGCTTATAAGCAATCCGATTCTCGGTGAAATGACATCTCTTTCTATGACTTGCAAAACATCTGACAAATGCATATTGGTTTTTTCCGCAAAAACAAACGTCGATGAAGAGATTTATGAAACATACATAACAAGAAATGATAATAATATTTTGTTTTCAAATGACAGTTTCAAACTCATTTCTGATGTCTCAGATACTGTAGGAGATGTTTCTTCCAATCCCTACGTTGCTTGGTATTCTGATGATAAGTGGGCAGTTGCATATACGGACAAAGCCGGACCTCCCTCTGTTGCCGAACCGGAAACAAACTTTAATATTAGAGGCCTTGCGAGCGGAATAGCTGCTGACATCATTTTGGATAAGTCCGCAAACCTAAAAACAGCCGGTTTGGTTTTTGACGGCGAACGATTCGGTTTGCTATATATCCGCAAATTGCAAACTACGGAATATTTGGAATTTGCCCTACTGGAATCTAATATGATCAGAACCGCAGAACAACAAACTGTGTTGGCGAAAACTTTACCGGGACAGATATCGTTTGCCGAGCTTATCTACACAGGAAAAGAGTTTGTTGTTTTATGGAATGAGAAAACAAATGATCTCGATGCTGAAAATGATACTCTCAGGTTAACGGCTTTTACCTCATGTCATCCCCAAACAAGATAGCGAGAGAAGCAGCATCAGAACTATTTAGGCTTGTTGTGACTGCACGCTCCTTTGCTTATGACAAAAGCATTTTGCGTTCTGTTAAAATATCGGGAATCAACGTTATTTCTATAGGCAATTTGACAATGGGAGGCTCCGGAAAAACGCCGCTTACTATTTATTTGGCGCAAACACTCTCCAATGCCGGGAAAAAGGTTGCTGTAATATCCAGGGGATACAAAGGTAAAATGGAACATACAGGAGGATTGGTATCGGACGGAAATGGGCCGATAAGAACAGCAGAACAGGCCGGAGACGAACCTTATCTCATAGCAACTCAGCTAAAAGATGTTCAAGTTCGAGTGGGAGCAAATCGAGAAATTCAAATCAAAGCGGCTCAAGAACGCGGAGCTGAAATTGCATTACTAGACGACGGTTTTTCACACCGACGAATTCATAGAGATCTGGATATACTGCTTGCTAAACCGGAGGAGCTTTTGTCTTCGGCTCGTTTTTTTCCGGATGGACGCCTAAGGGAGCTTCCTAAATCAGCCTCAAGAGCTCATCTCATAGGCGGATTTGAAGATGATTGGAAGGAAGAAAAGAGCGCAGATGCAGATTTTACTTTTTCATATGTAACAGTCGGTCTTTCAGATGCAGGCGGTCAGGTTTTTTCAGTAGATGAGCTTCTTCACTGTCCTGTTCATATACTGTGCGGTATAGCAAGACCCGAAAGATTTGTGTGTACAGTAACAGAATTGGGTTTTCATATTACGGGGAAGTCATTTTTTCGCGACCATTATCGGATCACCAATAAGGATATCAAAACTGTCTTCGATAAATCCGGAAGAGAGGGTGCAAAAATTGTTTTAACTACAGAAAAAGATATGGTGAGGATTCCCGCTCCTCTTAACGGCATGCCTATGTTTGCCGTAAAAATAGAACCGCACATCGTCTCGGGAAAAGACAAACTGATTGCCGCGTGTTTGAACGCAGTCAAGTGATTGGAAAATACCTTTTAGATGTGTTACTTATTATTTAAGAAGGTGCAGTAATGGGTAATTTTCGACAAACAATTTCTAAAATACTTTTTTTGTTCATTTATTGTTCGGCTTTTTCCGGCCTTTCCTGTAAGCATGTAGAAAACTCATCAATTGCCAATAATCCTGTAAAAAGAACAGAAAAAGTCCCTACCGATTCAGAATCAGACGGAGGAGTTGCGGACAGTTGGGATGCACCCAAAAATATTGTGCTTTTTATCGGTGACGGAATGGGAAAAAACCACGTAGCAGCAGCCGGAATGTATAAAAACGGAAAACCCGGTACTCTATTTTTTGAATCGTTTCCGGTTCACGGCTCGGTTATGACTCGTTCAGCTAACAATGAAATCACCGACAGCGCAGCATCAGCTACCGCCATGGCATGCGGAGTTAAGGTAAATAACGGTGTAATTGCCAAAGAGTATCCTGGAAGCGGAAGGGATCTTTTTTCTCTTGTGGACTATTTTAAGCATCAGAAAAAATCGACAGGCTTGGTAACAACTACTCATCTTACTCATGCTACTCCCGCTGCCTTTGCCGCGCACTCTGATAGTCGAAACGATTTGTCCGAAATTGCCTGGCATTATCTTAATACCGGACGACCGGAAATTCTTTTTGGAGGCGGCGGTAACGGCATACGAAGAGCAGATGCTGAAAAGGCGGGATATAAAGTAATAGGTTCTTTGGACAATTTGATCGACTTATTACCAAGCAATACATACTTTATTGCAGGTTTGTTCGGTGAAGGACACTATCCCTATGAAGCTTCCGGCGAGGAGTTTAAAAGACCTCATTTATACGAAAGCGCTCCGGCAGCGGTTCAACTATTGTCACGTACACCCGAAGGATTCTTTATTATGATAGAGGGCGGTTTGATAGATTTGGCCTCTCACTCCAATCGTATTGAACTGATGATAGGTGAGACTGTTGCTTTTGAACAAGCAGTAATCAACGTAACAGAAAAGGTTTCTTTGGACGAGACGCTTATAATTGTAACAGCTGACCATGGAACAGGAGATATGAAGATTACCGAAAACAAAGGCAAAGGAAATCTTCCCTATGTAACGTGGGAAACCAAAGGTCATGATGCAAACAATGTGGATATTTTTGTAACAGGAAAAGGATCTGATGCCTTTTCCAATCGACTGTCCGAAAACAACGGTGTCATCGACAATACAGAAATTTTTCACTTGCTGACACAACCGGACAATAAAGATCAATAAAGAAAAGTTCTAGATGAAACCGCAGGCTTTGACAATTACAGACAGTAATTGATCTGTTCCTATACGCTCCGTGCTGCTTGTTCCCAAAACTCTAATCCCCGTATCTTGACTAAGCTTGGCAAGCATCGGTTTTTGTTTTGATTTGGGCAAGCGGTCCATTTTGGTGGCTACTAGAATTGCAGGAATTCGGTGAGCCTGCAAGAAATCGAACAGTGATGCTTCGTCTTCTTCAGGTCCTCTTCTTACATCAACCAGAACTGCTACAAGGTGAAGAGTCGGACGCTCAGCAAGATAGGTTTCTATGGTCGGAATCCATGCATCAGACATTTGTTTTGACACATCGGCAAAACCGAATCCCGGTAAGTCTACCAGATATATTTCTGCTCCGGTGTCAAATCTGGCTTTGACATGCACTACTGTCCTGGTGCGTCCCGGTGATTTGCTGACTTTGAACAGATTTCGTCTTTCAGACAATGCATTGAGAAGGCTTGATTTACCGACATTGGAACGGCCTACAAAAGCAACTTCAGGAAGCGACGGTTCAGGCATTTTATCAAGTCTTCCGGTTGATGTAACCAACTCTGTTGCTACGATTTTGCTCATGTTTTTTTCCTTCGCCGCGTTACAGTATTTTTAAGAGAAATAAATTCCGGAATCTTCATTGCATAAGAAGCACCTGCAAATACTGCTATGCCGGCGATTATTGCCGTAAGCAACACTGCTATATTTAGAGGATTGTTCCCGCCATTTTGCCAGTTTCCAAGAAGAGAAATTAAATATGCTGTACCGGCCATTGGAACCGAAGCTGCAAACGATAGCATCCATGAGCGAAGAACGGCTTTCATACCGAGATGTCCTATTTTTTTTCGCAATACCATTATTAAACCTGCGCCCTGAAAAGTCGGAGCAATAGAAATTGCCATGCAAAGACCAACATGGGAAAACGGGCCTTTTAGCAGAAAACCCGCCGTTCCGTTGGTTATGACAAAAAGTAGAGTCATCATCATTGGAATTTTTGAGTTTTCTATTGCATAAAAAACCGGAGCTGTTTGCCTGACAAATGCCATTGAACATATTCCGAGGGAGGCAAATTGAAGTGCCGGAACCGTTTGCAAGGTCTCAGCATAAGTAAAATGTCCTCGCTGATATAAAATCGATACAATCGGCTCAGCAAGTACAATCATTGCGATCATCGCAGGAGTTGACACATAAAGAGCTGTTCTTAAAGCTTCTGCGTAGGAGCGTTTCATATCGTCAAGTCTTCCGGCACCGTAAAGAGCCGAAAGATTTGGGAGAGCAGCAATTGATATGGCCATAACGAGAACAGCTAGAGGAAATTCTATTAATCGGTTTGCCGAATTAATATACATGACCGAACCGTCAGGTAAGGTCCAAGCTAAGGCGGTATTAAAAATAATTCCTATCTGATAAGAGGCTGCGCCTAGTATCATAGGAGCCGTAAGTTTTAGAACTTTACCCAGCTCCTTATATTTAAGATCAATTGAAGGCGATAACAATAACCCCAAATTCTTAAGATACGGGAACTGAAAGACAGCCTGCGCAACTCCTCCCAGCAAAACACCGACTGCAATGGAATATATAGGCGCTATTCCGGCATCGGACATAATACCGCTCAATCCCAAAGCACACCCTATAATAGAAACATTAAGCAGCACAGGAGCAAAAGAAGGAGCAAAAAACCTGCCCGCAGAATTTAGAATCCCCATAGCTAGAGCGGTTAGGCTTATAAATAAAATATAAGGGAACATCAATCGAGTCAGCTCTACGGTAAGCCGATACTTTTCTCCGTGTCCTCCCGATCCCCAGGTTGCCAACCAGGTTAAAGGACCTGCTCCTAGTATACCGACTACGGTTAGGATGCTTAAAAATATTAAAGAGAATCCCAACACAGAACGAACAAATCGTTTCGACTCTTCTTTGTTTCCGGATGCCCAAATCTTGGAAAATACCGACACAACTGCCGGCGAAAAAGCACCTTCTCCTGTAAGCCTCCTAAAGGTATTGGGAATTAAAAAGGCCGTTTGAAATGCATCCACTGCTTCTTTGGGGAAAGCTGCTACAACCACAGCTTCACGAACCAAACCGAGAATGCGCGAAGCCAAGGTGCTCGCACCTACAACACCTGCTTTTCCGGCCATATTTTGAGTGGACTCAACCATGGCACAATCCCTATCAGCACAAATCATGGATGTCTATTCGTATTTTCTGCATTTTGAGAGGACCGCTAAAGTAGCTCTATCATATAATTATTTCGCTTATCATAATGATATAATTGATTAGTTTAAACGGTACGTGGAGCATATTTAAGGCATTTCTAAGTATTCCGGCTTTTTTGAACTGAATCAACAGCGGTGGATACTGCTGCTCTTAGAGAAGCGTTGGTATAGGGTTTGTTAATAATAGATTGAAAACCCTTGAGCTCATCTTGTTTATTCGAAGAATACATTGTGTATCCGCTTGTAGCCATTGCAAACACATCAGGGTTAATATGTTGAATTTCTTTTAGTGCAGATGCTCCGCTCATGCCGCCGGATACCGTCAGATCCAGCAACACTACATCATAAGTTGATCCTTCCGAATGCGCTTTTTTATACAGCTCAACAGCCTCTCTTCCGTCAGCAGCAACCTCAACATGATATCCGCAATCGCTCAACACTCTTCTGGCAAGGCTCCGAAGATAGGGTTCATCATCCATTACCAAAATATGTCCTGCTTTTAAGGCAAGTTTTTCAGGAGGAGTTGAAATCTTCGACATACGAGTTGCTGTAACGGCAGTTCGATCTGCCGCCTTCAAGTACAAACAAATCTCACATCCCTTGCCGGGTGCTGAAAAAATTTCAACTGTTCCTCCGTGTTGTTTGATTATTGAATGTACCATAGTTAGCCCCAATCCTGTACCCATTGATTTGGTTGAAAAAAACGGATCAAAAACTTTTTGCTGTATTTCCAAAGGAATTCCAGTGCCGTTATCACGAATTCGAAGTCTTACATATTCTCCCGGGTCAAGGCCCGGAACCTCATCCTTTGCGGTTTTAACAAGGTCTGCATCGATAAATATACTTCCTTCCTGCGTAACGGCCTGTCTTGCATTTAGAATAATGTTGTCTACTGCCTGCCGAATCTGAAACGGATCAATGTTGCACGGAGGAAGGTCTTCGGGAATAGAAATATGTGATGCAATATCAGAACCGGACAGTACAAAACGAACACTTCGGTTAACCAAGTCGCAGAGTGAATGGGGTTCCATTGACGGCCTGTTACCGGAGGCAAAGGTCATTAGCTGAGCTGCCAGATTTTTTGCATTTTCAAGAACGCTTCTGGCATTATTAAGCCATTTTAACTCTCTTGAATCATCAGGCAAAGTACTTCGTGCAAGATCCACGTTACCGAAAATTCCGGTAAGCATGTTATTGAAGTCATGAGCAATGCCGCCCGCCAAAACGCCGACTGCTTCAAGTTTCTGAGCTTTCTGCATTTGTTCTTCTGCGCGAGTCTTCTCAGTAACATCTCTAAACACAAATACAGCACCGATTTTTTCCTTGCGATCATTCAACAATGGAGACCATGAAGCATCGATTAGGATTTTAGCTCCATCATGTTTCATCAATAGAACACGAGTCAAGACAACAGCATCTGCTAAATCACTCTTCAGTATATTTTGCGAATTCACAATAATAGGAAGCTGCGTGTATCTATCCTCAAGTTTGATAACTTCTGATATGTTTTTCAGATATGCTTGCATCAAAGATAGTCCGGTATATTCTTCAGCTACCGGATTCATAAGGGTAATATTGCCTTCAATGTCAGTGCTGATAACACCTTCAGAAATACTCCGAAGCGTTACATCCAGACGCTCTTTTTCGCGGGCCAAAGCGGCTTCGGCTTCACATCTTTTGTGAATATCTTCTTCAAGTGCTTCATTTAAAGAATGAAGCTCTATTGTTCTCTCCCGAACTCTTGCCTCCAAGTTATCATTGAAATGCAAGAGCTCTTCTTCGACAGCCCATCTTTCATCTATTTCGCGTCTTAGTTCTGCCGTTCTGTTTTCGACGCTCACAACCAAATCATGCTCTCTTTTTTTTAATCGTCGTATTCTAAACCAATAGAAAAAAAAGAAAAACACAGCGGCTGCAATTGCAAATAGTATGTGCGTAATTGCCGTTTCCCATGACGAAGTACGCCCTGCTATTTCCACACATTGTAACCTGTCATCACAAGCATACAAAAGCACGCAAAATAGAGTGCTAAAAAACACAACCTCGCGACAAGACTTTTGCACTAAAATCATTTCTTTGCCTTTAAGTCTCTTACTGTAATGATAAACACGAAAAACAGGATGTTCAATAAGAAGTGGGGAAGTGGACACAGTGGACATAGTAGACACAGTAGACATAGAGGACCCAAATAAATCAGGATCAGTAAGATCGGTCCACTCTGTCAACTTTGTCCATTGTGTCCACTGTGTCCATAATCAGACGCTATTCGACGCTATTCAGGCGCTATTTTCATTGAACAACAGAAAAGTCGATAACAAACTTGCCGTCTACCCATGCTCCAGGCAGCTCTTCAGTTTCGATGGTGCCGGCTGCTTTGGTAACACATTTCTTCATGCCGGAGTCGGCAATCTGACTTTCGGTTATACTTGCTTTTTCAACGATCTTTTTGTTAGGAGCAAACTCCAATTTTAGATTCATTTCGCCCGCAGTATCGGGGGCTTTCTTAAGTGCTTTCTTGTAGCAACCTTGAAACTCGCTGCTTTTAGCTTTTACTGCGTTGGAAAGACTGTCTTCGAATTTTGGATTAAGTTTTACACATCCTGTTGAGATGATTCCCATCACGACGAACAATCCTGCAAAATATCTGATTGATGAAAATTTCATCTTCGTACTCCTATTCTTCCTGGTCGATAATATTAAACTCGACCCTACGATTTTTTTCTTTACCTTCAACTGTCTTATTGTCTGCAATAGGCTTGTCCATACCGTAGCCGACCGATTCCATGCGATTTTTGTCAATTCCAGCTTCTATGAGAAACGCCTTAACCGAATTGGCACGATCCTGAGAAAGCTTTTTGTTGTAGTTGGCTTTTCCGTCAGAGTCCGTGTGTCCTTCTATTCGAATCTTCTTTATATAGGCGTTTTCTTTCATCACTGCAGCCACATCGTTTAGTAAACCATGGGATTCGGCCTTGATGGTTGCCTTGGCTGTATCAAACATTACCTTCTCTGTAATTGTTATCTTCTTTCCTTCTACCTTTGCCTTGCGTTCAACCACCGGTTCAGGTGCCGGTCGTTCCGCAGTAACAACGATTTTCTCTTTGCCCTCTATTGTTTTTCGAGAGCTGACGCTCGCACTTGCCGAAAACGAGCACCCTGACAGTTGCGCTCCTAACAGAAGCATCAAGGTACCTATCAGCGTATTCTTTGCTTTCATGATTTATCCTCTTCCTTGAATGGGCATATTTGCCTTTTTGTTTATGACCGGCACTCCATAGCACCAACGGCCGTTTAGAGATATTAAAAAATCCGCTATTTCAACGCGCAATGTTGTTGTTTTATTCACTCCGATACATATTTGTTTCTATTGTTACCTGTTTACTTAAATTATCAACAATAATCGATACAAGTAGTCATTTTATTTACACATTTTGTTGACATATCCTTTAAAAAACCGCATGCCGAGTTACGGCTGTCGATGGAGCCCAACCCCTTTCATAAAGGCTTAAGGCTTTGTTTTTATTAAGGAGATTGCTTTGTCCAGACGTATTCAGGGACTCTACGATTCACGAAATGAACATGATGCATGCGGTGTCGGATTTGTAGCGGATCTTAAAAACCGCAAAACCCATAACATAATTAAGCGCGGAATTGATGTGCTTCAAAACCTGATTCACCGGGGAGCTGCCGGAGGAGACGGAAAGACCGGAGACGGGGCCGGTATTTTGTTTCAGATTCCTCACGATTTCTTTGCCTGTGAATTAAAAAAGAAAAACATTTCAATTCCCGCTGCAGGTACCTATGCAGCCGGCATGTTGTTTTTGCCTCAGAACAAAGCTTTGGCAAATCACTGCAAAGAAATTGTTGAGCAAACTGTTGCTGCAAACGGATTTAGATTTTTGGGATGGAGAGATGTTCCTATAGATCCTTCAGCTCTAGGCGACTTTGCAAGAGCGGCAATGCCTATAATTTCGCAATGTTTTATCGATATAAAAGAACCGGAGCAAGATGCTTTTGAACGTAGACTATATGTGCTTCGTCGCAAGATTGAAAAGCAAGTCGAAGCTCAATGTAAAACTTCTGACGAGTTCTATATTCCGAGTTTGTCTTCTAGAACCATTTTGTACAAAGGTATGATGATGGGCGGCCAGGTAAGAGATTTTTACTTGGATTTAAATGATGAATCAGTGGTCAGTGCGTTGGCAGTTATCCATCAGAGATACTCCACAAATACTTTTCCTTCGTGGAAATTATCTCAACCTTTCAGATACTTAGCTCACAACGGCGAGATAAATACTCTCAAGGGAAACCTTGTTCAAATGAGAGCTCGCGAAAAAGGTTTAAAAACCGATTTAATACCTGACCTTTCAGAGATTACTCCCATAGTTGACGAAGACGGCAGCGACTCTGCCTGTTTGGACAATGTACTTGAACTCTTGACCATGTGCGGACGAGATATTCCCCATGCCGCAATGATGCTGATTCCTCAAGCCTGGGGAGTAAAATATCCAATCGGCCCTGATCTCAGAGGCTTTTTTGAATACCATGCAGGTCTTATGGAGCCTTGGGACGGTCCTGCTGCATTGACTTTTACTGACGGCCGGAACATCGGTGCTCTTTTGGATAGAAACGGTCTTAGACCTGTTCGCTATACAGTTACCAAAGACGGCTTTATGGTATTGGCTTCGGAAACCGGCGTACTCGATATTCCGGCAAACGAGGTAGCAGAAAAAGGAGCTTTGCGCCCAGGGCAAATCTTGCTTGCCGATCTCGAATCAGGACGACTCCGCAAAGATAACGAGATTAAAATGTACTACGCCAGGAGACATCCTTATCGCCGGTGGGTTGATGAAAACAAAGTTGTACTTCACGGTCTTTTCAATGATGTCGATTTGGTTGAACCCGATCAGTGGACTCTTCGCAAAAGACATCTGCTGTTCGGCTATACCAGAGAAGATTTAGATTCAATACTTGTAGCCATGGCCGAGACAGGACACGAACCCGTAGGTTCCATGGGAAATGATGCACCCTTGGCTGTGCTAAGTGAAAAGCCGCAGCTTCTTTATTCATATTTTAAGCAGCTCTTTGCTCAGGTTACCAATCCGCCAATCGACCCGATTCGTGAAGAGTTGGTAATGTCTCTTATGACCTTTATGGGAAATCCTTCAAATATTCTCAAAGATGATCCGGCGAACGCAAAACTTATTAAGCTGCCTCATCCCATTGTATCCAATGAGGACCTGGAGCGAATTCGCAGACTTAATAAAGCCGGTTTTCGCTCGGTCACGATAACAATGGATTTTGATGCTCACGGAGGCGGAGCGGCACTTGAATCTGCCATTGATAAACTACAAACAACAGCCTTGGACTCTGTTAAAAATGGAGATCACATAATTATTCTGAGCGACCGCGAGTTGCCGGACAATAGCACACCGATTCCGGCGCTGTTGGCCGTATCTGCTGTTCATCAACATCTGATCAAGGAAGGTGTGCGCTCCAAATCGAGTATTTTGGTTGAGACCGGAGAAGCCAGAGAAGTACACCATATGGCAGTGCTTTTAGGGCACGGCGCAACAGCAGTAAATCCCTACTTGGCTTTTGAGACAATTGCCGAAATGGTCGGAAAGGGTGTTCTTGACAAAAAAATCACGGGAACCAAAGCAATCGAAAACTATATCGGCTCTTTGTGTGAAGGCTTGCGCAAAATCATGTCCAAGATGGGCATTTCTACACTTAGAAGCTATCGATCAGCTCAGGTTTTCGAAGCCATAGGTATCGGCGAACAAGTAATGTCCAGGTACTTCAGCGGAACTGCCTCAAGAATCGGAGGAATCGGTCTTGATGAAATTGCCGAAGAATCAACAGTACGAAGGTTTGCTGCTGATAAAAGCGGCAGAACTCCTTTTGAAATATTACCGGCCGGAGGAGCATATGCCTTTAGGCATGACGGTGAACGTCACTTGTGGACACCGGATACAATAACAAAATTACAGTTAGCTACACGTCGCAATGATAAAAATCTATACCGCGAATATGCTGCTCTCATCAATGAACAAAACAAAAAAACAACCACGCTTAGAGGTTTGTTTAAATTTAAAAAACAAGTTCCGATTCCTATAGACCAGGTCGAGCCGGCCGAATCTATTATGAAAAGGTTTGTAACCTCAGCAATGTCTTTCGGCTCTATCAGTAGAGAAGTACACGAAACTCTGGCTATTGCAATGAATCGAATAGGTGCCGCCAGTAACGGAGGAGAAGGCGGAGAGGATCGTGCGCGTTACAAACTGCTTCCCAACGGTGATAATCGTTGCAGTATGATAAAACAAGTGGCCAGCGCCAGATTTGGTGTAACAATTGAATACCTAACCAACTGCAAGGAGCTGCAAATTAAAATTGCTCAAGGAGCCAAACCCGGTGAGGGCGGGCAACTTCCAGGTTACAAAGTAAACAAAGAAATTGCCAAGACTCGTTGCGCCACACCCGGCGTAACCCTTATTTCACCTCCTCCTCATCACGACATCTATTCTATCGAAGATATTAAGCAGCTTATTTTCGATTTGAGGAACGCCAATCCCAATGCTAGAGTATCTGTAAAATTGGTGTCAGAGATAGGGGTCGGCACGGTCGCGGCAGGCATTGCCAAGGCTCAGGCGGATATGGTCCTTATCAGCGGATATGACGGAGGTACAGGAGCTGCGCCTCTGTCATCGATCAGACATGTGGGAATTCCTTGGGAGCTTGGATTATCAGAGACCCAGCAAACATTGGTAATGAACAACCTTCGTAAACGCATCCGAGTTCAGTGCGACGGTCAAATGAAAACAGGTAGAGATATTACAATTGCCGCTCTTCTAGGTGCTGAAGAATTCGGATTCGGCACGGCTCCGTTAGTTGTTTGCGGCTGTTTGATGATGCGTCAATGTCATAACAACACTTGTCCTGCAGGTATTGCCACCCAGAATTCTCAACTTAGGGCTCGGTATACCGGACATGTTGACTATGTAATGAACTTTATGCGTTTTGTTGCAGAAGAAATGCGAGAATACATGGCCGAATTGGGAATTGCCAAAGTAGACGATCTTGTAGGTCGAACTGACCTATTGGAGGTTACTGAAGCGATTGATTTCTGGAAAGCACGCGGTCTTGATTTCTCCAAAGTTCTTTTTGGAACACCGGATACACCTAGAAATTCGGTATACTGTACAGAACCGTATACTCATGAATTGTCCGGATTGTTAGACAATGTGTTAATAGAAAAAGCACAACCGGCACTGTTGAGAAAAGAACGTGTTGAAATATCAATGCCTATCAGCAATAGAGATAGAACGGTTTGCACTATGCTGTCCGGCGAAATATGCAAACGCTATGAGATCGAAGGTCTTCCCGAAGACACTATAACCGTTAAATTTGACGGATGTGCAGGACAGAGCTTTGCTGCGTTCGGTGCAAAAGGTCTTACAGTAATTTTGGAAGGTGAAGCCAATGACTTTGTGGCAAAGGGACTGTCAGGAGCAAAAGTAATAGTTAAGCCCAAGTCCGGTACCTCTTTCGATCCGGCCTTAAATGTGGTTTGCGGTAATGTGCTGCTTTACGGTGCAACTTCCGGAGAACTCTACGTCAACGGTAGAGTGGGTGAAAGATTTGCTATTCGCAACAGCGGAGCTTATGCGGTGGTTGAGGGAGCAGGAGATCATGCCTGCGAATACATGACAGGCGGCCGGGTGGTTATCCTGGGCGAAACCGGTGTCAATTTGGGTGCGGGAATGAGCGGCGGTATAGCCTATATCTACGACCCGACGGGGCGTTTGGATTCGAGGTCCAATCTGTCAATGATCGACCTGGATTATATCGAAGAAGAGTCTGATAAAGCAGAGTTGAAGAGAATGTTAGAAAATCATCTTAGATATACCGGCAGCAAAAAAGCGAAGGATATTTTGGACAATTGGGATGATGCTCTTCCTAGTTTTGTTAAAGTATTTCCAATGGAATATCGTAGGGTTTTAGGAAAGATGATGAAAGAAGACGAAGCTATAGAACGCGAAGCTGTTGAATCAAAATAAAGCAAAGTTCTTATTGTACGTTATGATAAATGCGAGGAGTTGATGACAAATGGGTAAGACAGGCGGATTCCTAGAATATAAAAGAAAAAACCCGGGCTATAGAAGTAAGGAAGAAAGAATTCGAGATTTCCGAGCCGTAGAAAAGATGTTTACAGAAGATGAGCTTCGCGAGCAGGCCGCACGATGCATGGCTTGCGGAACACCTTTTTGTCACGGTTGCGGTTGTCCATTGGGTAATATCATTCCTGAATTCAACAACCTGGCCTACAAGGGTAGATGGGAAGAAGCTTTACACACACTGATCGCTACGGCAAGTTTTCCAGAGTTTACCGGACGCCTGTGTCCTGCTCCATGTGAGACAGCTTGTGTATTGGACGGAACCAAAGATGTACCGGTAAGCATTCGTCAAATTGAGTTGTCAATTATAGAAAAAGCCTTTAAGGACGGTCACATAAGGCCTGCTCCTCCGGCAAGACGCTTTGACCAAAGAGTTGCCGTTATAGGATCCGGTCCCGCAGGCATGGCTGTAGCTGACTATCTGAACAAATCCGGTTATCCGGTAACTGTTTACGACAGTTCCCTAAAGCCCGGAGGAATAATGCGCTACGGAATTCCGGACTTTAAAATGGAAAAATGGGTAATTGACCGACGTATCGACCTTATGAAGCGAGAGGGTATTGAATTTGAAATGGGAGTAACGGGCGGTGACGACGTATCGTGTAAGTTTTTAATGAGAAAATTTGCCGCAGTCGTACTGTGTTGCGGTTCACGAATTCCTCGCGATCTTCCGGTTTCGGGACGAGAGTTGAACGGCATTCATTTTGCTATGGACTTTTTGGTAAGACAAAACCAAATAGTTGCCGGCGAACCTTACAATGATTCTAAATTCTTAAGTGCTTCAGGAAAGAATGTAGTTGTTATAGGCGGAGGAGATACAGGCTCGGATTGTATCGGAACATCAGTTCGTCAGGGAGCGGAAAAAATTTATCAACTCGAAATTCTTCCCAAACCTGCAGAACAAAGACCGGATTCCACCCCTTGGCCTCAATGGCCCAATTCTCTTCGTCAATCATCAAGCCACCTTGAGGGAGGAGAGCGTTTATGGAGCGTGTGCACTAAATCCTTTATAGGAGAAAACGGTGCCGTAAAAGCAATTCAAATAGCGGATGTAAGTTGGGAAAAGGGGTCGGACGGACGCTATAAGATGGTTGAACAAGCCGGAACCGAACGGGAAATTCGAGCTGAATTGGTGCTTTTAGCTATGGGATTTACGGGACCGATCAAAAGCAAGCTGATAGAGGATATGAATATAGAACTCGATTCTAGAGGAAATGTTCCTGTAAATGAAGAGCACATGACAAAAGCTGAAGGTATTTTTGCTGCAGGTGACATGGTAATGGGCCAGTCTCTTATAGTAAAAGCCCTAGCGGATGCACGTCTTACAGCACAGGGAGTAATAGAGTATTTGAGACGAGTACATCGTACTTCAATCATTTGACCTACAATAGGAGCAGTTTATGACTTTGTTTCGCCCATGTATTGATTTACACCAGGGAAAGGTAAAACAAATAGTCGGCGGAACCCTTGACCTCAATGATAATCCGCAAACCAACTATATTTCAGACAAAGATGCAGCTTGGTATGCATCATTATACAGACAAGACAACCTACGCGGCGGTCACGTAATAATGCTGGGACCCGGAAATGAAGCTGCTGCAAAAGCTGCATTGTCGGCTTGGCAGGGCGGTCTTCAGATAGGCGGAGGCATAAATCCTAACAACGCTCAAGAATGGATTCTTGCCGGAGCTGACAAAGTAATAGTTACGAGCTTTTTGTTTACCGAAAAGAATCTGGATTTGGAAAAAGTTGAACAAATGAGCAAAGCGGTAGGTTCCGAACGTCTTGTAATTGACTTGAGTTGCCGACGTACTGACCGAGGTTATTTTGTGGCAACCGACAAATGGCAAACAGTGACAAGCACTATGATTGAAAAGAAAACCCTAAATACTCTTGCCCTATATTGCTCAGAATTTCTGGTACACGCTGCCGATGTCGAAGGCAAATGCAGAGGTATAGAGACTGAGTTGGTCAGCATATTAAAAGATATCAGCCCTCTGCCCTGTACTTATGCGGGCGGAGCCAAAGCTAAAGATGATTTGGACCTTGTAAAACAAATCAGCGAAGGTCGAATAGATTTAACTTTTGGGAGCGCCTTGGATCTTTTTGGAGGCAACTTGGTTCACTACGAAGACTGTGTTGCATGGAACCTTTCTCAAAGCAGATAAAGACAACAATCCCATTTTTTTTTCAAAACCCTGCAAATTTTGTCGTTTCGTGATAAAAGCACTTCGAAATTAGAGCGCCGTGTAGGGACGGCGGGCGGCCGAATGTCGACCGAAACAATTGAATGTCGGAGCGGAACATGAAAATCAATTTGCCAGACGGCAGTACTAAGGAGTTCGAAGGTGTTGCAACCGGTTTTGATGTAGCAATGTCCATTTCAGAGGGACTTGCCAGAGCAGCAGTTGCAGTGGAAGTAGACGGTGAGCACAGAGACTTGTCTCGTCCTTTACAAGACGGTTCCGTTGTTAAAATTCTTACCTTAAGGGATAATGAAGGTCTGGAAATATTTCGCCACAGCTCCGCACATATAATGGCGTTGGCTGTAAAACGACTGTTCCCTGAGGTAAAACTGGCTATAGGACCTGTTATCGAAAACGGATTTTATTACGATTTTGATAATATCAGTCTTAAGAACGAAGATTTTGAAGCTATCGAGAAAGAAATGCAAAAGATAGCCTCTGAAAAACTGGTGTTCGAACGTTCTGTACTTACCAAAAATGAAGCGCTTGAGGCTTTTAAAGATGAGCCCTATAAAATTGAATTGATAACCGATCTTGCCGATACAGAAACGATAACCTGTTACAAAATAGGGGAGTTTACAGATCTTTGTCGAGGTCCGCATCTGCCCGATACCGCTTCGCTAAAAGCATTTAAGTTGTTGAGACTTGCCGGCGCGTATTGGAGGGGAGACTCAAAGAATAAAATGCTGACGAGACTTTATGCTACGAGTTTCAATGACAAAAAAGCGTTAAAAGAATATCTCGAAGCCAGAAAGAAAGCCGAAGACAACGATCATGTAAAGTTGGGCAAAGAGCTTGATTTATTTATTACCAACAAGAATATCGGTCAGGGACTTCCGCTTTTTACTCCGCGAGGAACAGTAATGATGCGCACTCTTCAGCGATTTATAGAAACCGAAGAGTTCGTAAGAGGATATCAAGCAACCCTAACCCCATACATGGCCAAGAGCGATTTGTACAAAATTTCAGGACACTGGCAGCACTATAAAGACGGAATGTTTATTATGGGGGAAGAGAAGTCTTCCGAGCAAGGATCTGACCAAGATGCTGAAGATGTAATGGCCTTACGTCCCATGACATGTCCTTTTCAGTTCATGCTTTACAATCGTACTCGCCACAGCTATCGAGAGTTGCCTATTCGATTTGCAGAAACCTCTGTTCTGTTTCGTAATGAATCCTCGGGAGAAATGCACGGACTTACAAGGGTAAGGCAGTTTACATTATCAGAGGGACATATTATATGCACACCGGATCAACTTAAAACAGAGTTTCACGATGTCTTAAAGCTGATTAGCTTTGTTATGGAAACTTTGGATCTTACAAATTATAGTTATCGATTTTCAAAATGGGATCCAAAGAAAACCGAAAAGTATATAGACAATCCGGAAGCGTGGGAGTCGTCACAGAAAATTCTCAAAGAGATCTTGGATGAAAACGGTCTTTCTTATGTTGAAGCTGACGGGGAAGCAGCCTTTTACGGACCGAAGCTGGACATTCAAATGCGCAATGTATGGGGCAAGGAAGATACTGTAATAACCGTACAAATTGACTTTGCATTGCCGGGCCGATTTGGAATGACCTACATTGACTCTAACGGAGAAGAAAAGGCGCCGATGATAATTCATCGCTCTTCAATCGGATGTTATGAGCGAACATTGGCCTTGTTGATCGAACACTTTGGAGGAAAATTCCCGTTTTGGCTGTCTCCCGAACAGATCGTGGTGCTTACGGTAAATGAATCTTTCGACACCTTTGCAGAAGACCTTGTTGCAAAGCTTAAAAGAGCAGGCTTTAGGGCCTATCTGGATAATCGCAATGAAACCCTAAAAAGAAAAGTTCGCGATGCGCAGGTTGCATATGTGCCGGCAATTCTAACAATAGGAGCGCGTGAACAAGAAAACAATGAAGTAAGCGTTCGCACCTTAGACGGCAAAGTTAAATCACTGTCTGTTAACGACTTCATAAATCAATGTCGTGAATTAACAGCAACCTTTGCAAAACAAACTGTTTTCTAAATCCAACGGCTTATACACGGGGCTTTAACTCGCGAAAACACCCTCGGGGATAGTCAGCTGCCTCAAGTCCGTATATTGATTCTCCAAGCTTCATTCCGGCATAAAGATAAACGCTCTCACGAATATTTGTTTTTACGTGAACGGTATTAAACTGATTCGCAAGTGCGGGTATGGGTATTGTAATTTTAGTAATTCTGCAGAAGAAGCAATGGAACAAAAGAATCTAATTCAAAGATTTAAGAACCTCATTCGGGGTTGCGGCAAACATAAGGTTTTCTATTAAAGACTCAATAGTATAGGCATCTCTATCCAAATGTATCTGCAACCATATTCTCCATTTGCTCTAGAGTTTTGTCATCAAGACGTATCTCGTCCAACATCAAATATTTAAAAGAAGGTATGTACCTGCCCAACACTGGAAGTAATGAAGTCTGTAATCCCGAAGGGGTTTCCCATACCAGCCCAGTGCATCGCACTGGGGTTTGGTGTATAAAAAAATAGTACAAGCCCTGTAAAGGGCGTTCCATATGGGCCGCACTTACAGTGCTTATATTCTTTCTATTTATCTATTCCCGGCGCGATGCGCCGGGCTAGTATGGAACCGCCCCTTTGGGGCTCAAGAGCCGGTTTTTTCATAATGAAGGATAACTGTATGATATCCGGGCGATCCGCATGGGCGGTTCAAAGTGAGCGGGCGATCCGCATGGGCGGTTCAAAGTGAGCGGGGTTCGGAGTGAGCGGAGTGAGCGGGTTCGGAGTGCGGGTTCGGAGTGAGCGGCTTACTGTTCAAAGTGAGCGGTCCGCCCTCGCCATAGCGCGCAGCGCGACGGCGGGCAAAGTCCGCGATCCACATGGGCAGCGATCCGGTCATCACGCTATCGGAAGACATTCTGTAGCGAGCCAGGCAGCCACCGGAGGAGAGTCAATAAAAGCTATTCAGGCACAACTCGGTCACAGTTCGGAACAGAGTACCCACAAATACGCACATCTGGGGTCAAAAGCGCAACTCAGAGTAGTAGAAGTGCTCACCCCGACCTCCCCTCCGCATTTGCGGGAAGGCTCGCATTGTACTTAAATAAAAGTCATTTTGGATGCTCGTGTCAACGTGGTGTCAACGGAAAAGAAAAAGGCACTTACGAGTTTTCGTAAGTGCCTGTAATCATTGGCGGGCGATATGCGATTCGAACGCATGACCTTCGGTTCCGGAGACCGACGCTCTATCCAACTGAGCTAACCGCCCTGTTTATATTTGGTTTTCAAGTTTTCATTTGACTTCACTTTTATCGTAAAGACTTTTCTAAGTTTGTGGACGATATCAAAAACATTAAATAGTTTCAATCGAGAAACACTTGCTCTGATCTTCTTGGAAATATATATAGTGTTTTGCAAGTGCCTTATGCGGTTCTTACAAACCGTCGGAACAAGTTTTTCGACTAAGGAGGCTACATTGGACGAATTATCACAATTTCTATTGGAAAAACTAATTTTTGATTTTGACGGGGAGGTAACTTCTGAATCTGTCCGTGCTTTTCTGCGACGCGACGAACAGGCCGATTCACGTGCTTTGCTTCAGAAGATTGTGGAAGAAAACGGGATTGATGACCTTTTAATAACATTGGCCGATTGTCTTACCACCGACCTGTCCACCGGAATTACCGTTGATGTAATAAAAAAACATCTTAATTCCTATGCGGAATCTTGAACAATGAGAATTATGCGCACCGGTTTGTCAACAGTAATTGCAGTCTACTTGTTGACAGGCTGTGCTCCGCCGACAACTCCGGACTATGATGCACCGGATGCGTCAGCTCCTGAAGATGAACCGAAAATTATCTCCGTAGTTCCCAAACCAGGATCAGAAGAGGTTAACCGTCGTCCAATTATTCGAATAACTTTTGATCGCCAATTGGATGCAAGAACTGTTCAAAACCACACGATGCGTCTTTATACCGGACCTACCGGAATGTGGCTTCATTCATATTATGATCCTTTTAAAAAACAGATTATCGCTTGGCCGGCCGGATATCTGCTTAGAAAATGCACTTGGGTTCTTGAACTGAAAAAGGGACTTCTATCTACATCAGAAATACCGGTATTTCCTAAAGTCGCAACCTCGTTTAGAACCGGGGATGAGATTATTGTTGAAACACCTTATAAGATTCGCTACTTCAAAAGTGATATTCTCCCAATTTTTGAAAAACATTGTACCTCCTGCCATGGGGGACAAAACGCGGTTGCAGGTATTAAGTTGGATAACGAAGATAATATTTCATCCACCGCAATAGGAAAACCTTCAACCGGAAGACCTGATTGGGATTTGATTGTACCTACCCGTCCCGGACTCAGTTATTTACTTTACAAGCTGATAGACGACGATGCTATTCCTGGATTGACAATGCCCAGGAATTTTGAAAAAGATAGCCCGACTGATCTACTCTCAGCCGAAGAAAAGCAATCTCTTCTCGACTGGATTGCCGCAGGAGCTGTTTTTTTTGACCCGGAAGTCACAAACAAATAGGATTAATTCATAATGTCTCGATTGATAAACAAAGAAACCATATTTATTTTTCTGTTTTTTTTAATTTCAATAGCGGGGATCGGTTATGCATGTTCAGCAGGACCTTCACCTCGTTTCATAAATGTTTTAGCATTGGGACAAAAGATCAACCTTTCAGAGTTAACTCCCGTTGAATCAAAACGTTTAGAACGTGTAATGAACAACGAAGCTTCACCTTGTGGAGATGACGTAACTCTAGCTGAATCAGTTTTTAATATAGAACATTGTCCTCTTGCGGTTTATGCAATAAATTTTATTATTGAACAGATCAAAGAAGACTATACCGAAGAAGAAATATCCCAATCCTATCTTATGAGATACGGCTCGGTAAAAGGTTTAGAAATACCCATCGACGGTTCACCCACTAAAGGTCCTGAAAAAGCTATGATAACCTTTGTGGTATTTACGGATTTTCGCTGTCCTTTTTGCGCCAAAACAGCTGAAACTCTTGATGAATTGCAAAGGACAAATCCGGATAAATATAAGCTTGTTTACAAAAATTTTCCTTTAACTTCGATACATCCTGATGCTGAAATAGCAGCACGAGGAGCTTTTGCAGCTCATATGCAAAACAAGTTTTGGGAAATGCACGATGTTATTTTTTCAACTGTCGGCACTGAACTTACCCGCGAACAAATTGATATCATAGCCGAAGGAATAGGTCTGGATAAGAATAAGTTTTCTGAAGATTTTGCTTCTGCAGCAGCGACCGCAGCAATCGAAAATGATAAGAAACTTGGAGAGTCACTTGGAGTTAAAGGCACTCCCCAGATTTTTGTCAACGGAAGGACTGTCGATAATGGAATGAAAAACCTCACGCTCCGTATAAAAGAAGAATCTCTTAGAGCTTCAGTTTCAAAACCTTAGAAAAATTCATCGAAGCTGATTTTCGGCCCAATCCAATACTTCCATTCCTTTTTCCAACTCAGGATCAGGAAAGGTCAATCGAGTTATCGGAACCTCAGAGGATAACGAGAGTCCGTTTGATATTAAATGGTGGATTCTTTCTTCGAGTATTTTACAGGCATTTTTTTCGGTATGCGGCAGCAAAATAACAATCCGATATTTAAAAGTAAAAATGAGATCAGATTGCCTCATGCGTTCTCGTAAAGTATCGATAATTGCCTCATAGTCATCCAAATCTGTAATATTATCCAGTTTAAGAACCATGAGACTGAAAGATTCATTGTATCTTCGCGCCCTGGAAACCTGTTCGGATATTCTTGAGCGCAAATGCCTTCCGCTGACCATCGTAATGCTGCGGTCTTTCTCGTCGTAGAGAGCGCGCTGAAAAATAGTAAGCAAATCTTCTGCGCTTAGCACTCGGTCAGGAATCATTTGTTGCCCAACCTTTACCATCTCGTCCACAAATGCAGAAGCCATTTCCTTATGAGATGTTACAGCCGTAAAGCTGACAATGGAATGAGAGGGCGGCCTCCGATTGGATGACAGCTTCGTGACACCTGTTGTAAGGTCGTTACCTCTGTTGTCTCCTCTATTGTCCATCGTTTTTCCTGTTTAATTTTCTTTTATCGCTCACCTTTTTAGCAAGCTGATAATACAGTTGGATAACGCTATCACGGTCCCATAAACAAGGAAAGTTGAAAAATACTTAAACAGGATGCATTAACGGATAATAAAGTGATATGAATTACAGCGTGTTATACTGTTGAGTTTGAAAAATTACACACCATAAGAGGTAACACATAGATTGAAACCAAATACACATATTCTTATTTTACAAAATGAATAACACTTGCAACACAGACTGTTTCACAAACCGTACGGAACAGATAATAGATAAAATATCTGAAGAACTAAAGCCTCATGTTCTCCCAAACGGGGGAGTGTTGGCTGCTGTTTCCGGAGGTTCCGATTCTATGGGAATGATGTTCTTGTTGGCTGAATGTCAAAAGAAATTTGAATTCAAGCTGACCGTCGGAACAATCAACCACGGCCTGAGACCTGAAGCGGAAGAAGAGATTAACTTGATTCGGAGACATGCGTCTGACCTGGGTATAGAGGTTATCAGCGCACAAATTCCTCGTGAAGAAGCATCAGTTGCAGCCAAAAAAGGATCACTACAAGCCTGGGCAAGAAAACGACGATATGAACTTTTGGCCGAAATTGCAAAATCTGTAGGAGCAAATGCCATCGCAACAGGACATACTCTGGACGATCAAGCAGAGACTGTTCTTATCAGACTTCTTAGGGGAACTGGAATTGACGGACTGATAGGAATACCGAAATCTCGAAAATTGAACTCAATTTCTGCAGATAATAGTGTTCGCATTATCAGACCGGTATTGGGAATTGAAAGAGCTGAGCTTAGACAAATTCTGAAAAACAAAAACATCACATTTGTGGATGATCCAAGCAATAACAATAGTCGTTTTTTAAGAGTAAGAATAAGAAACGAGCTGTTACCCTTGATGAATGAACTCAGCCCCAAGGTATCAGCTAGGTTAGCTTCACTCACCGATGACGCCGCTGCTGCCGTTTCTTTTTTTGAAACAGATTGTAACTGGGAAGAATCTTTTCTAGTTAGGCTAAACGCAAACAACGGTCTAATGGTTGCTCGTCAAAGCTTTGACAAACTGCCTCGCTCAATATGGTCCAGGCTGATCAGACTTGCAGTAAAAACCGCGCAGGGCAATTTGCGCCGAATTGAAAGAATGCATCTCACCCCAATCGAAGAGTTTATCTATAAAAAGAAAACAGCAGGATGTATTCGCCTTCCGGGAGGCTTACAGGTTTTTGTAGACAGAGGCTCTCTATTAATATTTCCCCAAGGTTCTTTTTCGCCGATAACCGAAAACGTTCTTTTAATGGAAAAAACAGAATCCGTAAGAACCGGTGTCCTTGCTTCTCTGAATGTGTCGGTTGAAGTAAAAGGACAAACCTCCGCACCGATCTCTAAATTAACACTAAGAACAAGAGAAAAAGGAGATCGCCTTTGGCAATCAGACTCAAAGCTAAAGGATGTTCTTACCAAACATAAAGTTCCCAAACCGTACAGAGATCTAATCCCTGTCTTGGCTATAGATAATTGTATTATATCCTGCCCCCTATATCTCCCGACAAGAATACCCGAACTGACAGTAAATTGGCATCTAGGCAATACTTCACCGTTAGAGGATCTTATATTTTTCAATAAAAGAGTGCTTTAAACCTTTTTTCAAAAAAAGAAGCACAAATGTCAAATATGTTTTGACATTATATATACGGCATAGATAAACTAATTCTTAATTGGATTAGCAAGTTCGATTTTTGTGCATATACAGTGGTGTGTCTTCTAAGCAATGAGGCATTGTTTTTTTAGTGTTGTTTCAAAGAAAAGACGTTTTGCATTCATTGTATTAGAACAAACTTAATTGGTCTATCGTTCATAAAATGTATAGAAAACCATTGACTATTTTCGTTTTATTATAACAGGAAAGGGAATACGGAATGAAAAACGAAACGAAACGAAACGAAACGAAACGAAACGAAACGAAACGAAACGAAACATGTTAATTCTAAACTAACGCCTAAAGTAAGTGTTTCAAAAACAGTAATTACAATTTGCTTATGTACGGCTTTTTTATTGCTCAATTGTGAAAATGAGGAAACATCTATAGTCAAGGAATATCATTCAATTTCGGATCTCACCAATAATCTAGAATACGATTATACAAACGACAATAAGCCATATGACGTCGGTGCGCTAAAACTTGATGTGTATACGAAAAAATATTCAGAATTGACAAACGATGATCTTGATTCATTTTACATTACACCCAGTATCAAAAAAGCTTCTGATCAGAAGATACCACTTGTCAAAGAACCCAAGGATCTTCCATTAGGTTTTAATAAAAAAGATTGGATTTTTGAGGGATATTTAGCTCCTCTTTCCGATGAAGAAATAAAAACAAGGGATATGAAACGCCGGCTCATGAACGAATACATGGATAAATTATCCACAAAAGAACTTGCGAATCTTGAGAATCGAATAAAAGAAAAAGTTAAATCAGAAAAAAGACTGGAAACACAAAAAAGAGGTGAAGTGTTTGATGAACGCGATGATTTAGCTGTCTATATTTTTGAGGACAATCAGGTTTGGATACAGAAAGCTCCAATCGGATATTCCGCAGATTATTCAAATGGAACAGCATACGAAGGTAAAGGTATTGGTCCAATAAGTTCAGAACCTGATTTTGAGAACCTCGTGTTGAATGGTGACGGGCTTGCGCTAATCAGTCAATATGTTGGGCATAATATGACCTCATATCCAATAAGAACACATGGATGTCTTTCTAGAGATAGCCAATCAGGTTTGCCTGCATCAATACTGTGCCATTGCAGCGGAACCAAAATATCTGCACGAATGGTAATAACAGCAGGCCATTGTCTTACCGATGGAGAAAAAAAATGGTCAGGAACTGCTGCAAAATTCTGGATTCCCGGAGTTGACGGTATCTACCAAGCGATGACAGGTAGCTATGATATGCCTAATGGATATAGATATAGATCTGCACGTTCTGTTCATAGCAACTGGTGGAATTATAATTGGGATAACTATGATATGGGGGTTTTTGTTTTGAGAGGAAATCAGGGCAATTGTGATTGGGGCAATCTTTCTTATGACAACCAAGGAAGTCTGCTAGGCGACACAATAAATATTTGTTCCGTACCTGCACCTACCCAACAATGTAGCGCGTCACCGTTCTATAGCCTGTGTGGCGGGTCAATTTACTGTGCTTCCGGTACTGTTGAGTCGGCCGGCACACATACTTTTCGTTATGATGTCACCGCCAAACCGGGCATGAGCGGTTCAGGTGTGTATAAACTCTCCAACGGCAACCGAACGGTTATTGGAGTAGCTATAGAAAAAACACCCAATTATGGAAGAGCCTGTAAAATTAACAATGGCAAACTTGGATTTCTAAATAATGTTAAAAGCCAATTTCCTGACAGTTCGGCATGTTCTAACTAGACAATTGATGGTTTGAATTTTGAGTTTAAGAAATACCAATATAGAAAAGAAACAATATAGGGATAAGGAGAACGAAATGTGTTTATATCTTGCAAAACGATCTTTTGACCGTTTTAGCTCAGCATATTTGTATTTAGTAGGCATGTGCATTGTGACAATGTTGATTTCATCGGTAATATACGGCTGCCTTAATTGCGATACCATCGAATGCGGCGGCGGCTTTCGTCTTCATGTTATGATGAGTGATAACGGAGAGCTGCCTGAAGGGGACTATGTTGTCAGTGTGGGTGTTGAAGATGAAATCTTTGATATCTCCTGCAATATAGCTGAATCCTTGCCTAATTCAAAGTGTGTTTATGTAGAGGAGCAAGAGGCCAGGATGGTCGCAATAGATCAAAACGGCTGGATGATCCTATTATACTTAAGCGGAACCCAAAAACCCGACGGTTTTGATCTTCATATAGAAAACAGAAGTGACAGCAAAGATCGATTTAGTGCTGTTCGCGGTCCGGAGTTTGTAACGATAACAGTATCTATGAATAACGCAGTTCTAGGAGAAGGAGAATTCTTTCCCAAATATAATCACGATGAAGACTATTATGGAGATGAGAGATGCGGATACTGTGATATAATGCAAAATGAAAACGAATCTATTCTCCTGTTGGAGAGAGCTGCAGTAGAAAACAATACTGATGCTGACAGCGTTTGTGAAGAATCCGAAACGGTACTGTCTTCTATTGACGACAACAGTGCAATTCTAGGATTTTCCGGAAATGAGCTATTGACCGCATCCGGTGAAGAGTTTTCCGTTAATGCGACATGGACAAGTGAAACAGAAGCACTTGTTCAGTCTCCATTATCAGGAAATACCGTTGCAACTATAGCAGTATCTTATGAAAACGGTATTGTAAAAGAAATCAACTCGTCCGTTCGCGACGATCTATCAGATCTTGATGTTTCAGACATCTGCCAATCGCGCATGGAAATTGAAGTTGCAGTATCTTTTAAAACAGAAGACGGTGCTTTTAATGAAATTTGGCCGGCAAAACTAACAGGCGTATCATTGGAAAAGAGTACACCTCAAAAATTGACCGCTTCTTTTGATCCTCTTAATCTTAAAGGTAATTTCAAAATAGAATCTATTTCAGGTGACAAGCAAAGCGATGTTGTCGACGGCATATTTGAGACAAGATTGGGAGAAAAAGTAACAGGACATATTAAAATAGATGTTCAAAACACTAACGAAACATCTGTCATCTC
>CAYWLQ010000037.1:0-36628 GCA_964458775.1 uncultured Myxococcales bacterium
GATACTGACGGACAAACAAAAAGTATTTTTAATTTACTAAAAAATCACGGTTTTAATTACATAAGACTAAGAACTTTTGTAGACCCAAGTGCACCTTACGGATACGCTTCAAAAGCTAACGGATGTGCCGGCAAGAGCGAAGCATTTGGAGATAAAGCTCATGTTATTGACTACGGTAAGCAAATAAAAGCGGCCGGAATGGGGTTCTTGCTCGATTTTCACTATAGCGATGTGTGGGCTGATCCCGGTAATCAGATAATTCCTGAGGCATGGCGAGGAGCATCATCGATTGAGCAGTTGGCCGGATTTGTTTATGACTACACCTATGATGTGATTAGCAGCGCTATTGCAGCAGGAGCAAGACCTGATATGGTTCAGGTCGGAAATGAAACCACACCAGGTATGCTTGCACATGTTCCCGGCCCCAATACAGACTGTTGGGGAAACAATCCCGATAATGCTCCGATAGGCGGAAGCACTTCAAATTGGAATAATTTGGCAACACTTTTAAAAGCCGGAATCAAGGGTGTCAGAGATGCTGATTCAAAGATAAAAATTATGTTGCATGTTGAGAATACTGATGATCTAAGCGGTGTAACCTGGTGGGTTAATAGTGCTATTTCTAGAGGTGTAGAGTTTGATGTTCTAGGTTTGTCTTGTTACACGGCATGGCAGGGAGAGCCGTCAGTTTGGGAAAACACGTTTTCAAATTTGGCAAACACTTTCCCCAATTTAAAATTTGCAATTGCAGAATATAATCCTGAGAGAACTCAAGCCAACTTAGTAATGAAGAATCTTGCAGGAGGAAAAGGATTGGGAACCTTCTTTTGGGAGCCGACTTTGAGCGGAGAGTGGGGGCCGTCAATGTTTACATATCAAGGAGGAGTTCAGGTTGCAAATCAGGCAGACTTTGCTGAGTATGATTCGTTGCTTCCTGTTCTCGGTCTTTAGCGCTAAGCAGTCAATTCAAGGATGGGGTATTCAAACGACCATCTTCCGCTGTCCTCTATATGACTGTCATTGGAGTACTCATCTGATAAACCCACTGAAATATCAGGCGATGAGGCGGGAGTATCTTTTCTGAGCGGAATTGCCAAACGAAATCCGATGCCGTCCTCGTCTTCAAATAGTTCTACTTGTGTGCCGATATCATTAGCTGCTGCTCCGGCATGATAAAGTCCAAAACCGGTATCCCATTCTCCGGCTCTGGTGGTAAATCCGGGATTCATGATATTGTTTTTTATAACAAGCGGAATCGAACCGCCGATACCTACTGCGTCCACGCCCACATGTTTCCCCTTCCACCAAGTTGTAATAACTATTTTACCGGGACCGGGTTCCACTGAAGCTGAAGCGTTTTCTCCTATTGCTTGAATTAACGGAACAATTTTTTCAATCGGAAAAGCAATTCTGGGCATAAGCGGTTCCATAACGACTTCAACTTTTACTTGGCGTCCGGACACCTTTTTCGCCAGTTCTATAGCGGCTCTTTCTACTGCACAGTTCAAATCCAAACCTTGTATGCCTTGAGCCGACAAATCAGATTCATCCAAAAACGCTCCGGCAAATTGCCATACACTAACGTGAGGAAGCGATCCCAGTCGTACAGTAGGTCTCGCCTTTTCATTTATGTTGCCTATAACGATTGTCTGTACGCTCATTTTATGCTCCTTTTGTTTGGCTCTAACATTGAACATCTGCGTGCATGTTTTGATGTTCGATTTGTGTAATTTCAGGTTTGGTCTCTATCAGTTCGGACAGTTGTCTAAAAAGAGAATCAGAAATTTGAATATTATGTGAATCTTTTTGGGGTTGTGTATTTAGAAATACTTTCTCATAAATCTTTTCTACAGTCTTGTTCTTTTCTAAAGTTTTACATTCAAGTGAATCAGCCATTGCAAATAAGAGTTTCTCAGCTCTTTGCAAAGTATCAGCTCGTGATTCCTGATTTTCTGACGATAATGTTTTTTGAGCATCAGATATAAACCTCAATACCAATCCGTAAAGAACTATTAGAATCTGTTCTTTATCAATTATCGGCGTGCATGGGTGAGTTCCCAAATATTCTTTTCTACTTGCCTGGTGCATTTAATCCTCCGTCGATTTGATATAGCGGTTGCAGCATGTGCACAGCTCTGTTTCTCTTGCTCAGTCGATCTACTCTTCGACCGAATCGAAATATGCAAATGAAATGCCGGCCGGCAGCGATTGCCTACAAAGGGTTGAAATCTAGAACTGAAGGAGATAAACACGGTTATTGATTCCCAATATAAAAAGGAAATGAAAAAGAAAGTATCGGTTTTTATGTTTGCAATGTGTAATATTTACAGCTGTTTATAGGAGTCGTCATATCGTATGCGTATTAAGCAATAAAATATTATATTGTGGATAATGTGCAAATGGGCAAACAATGCCAGTTTATCTATCTCTAAATGTCAAATCATGTTTTTGTACAATGCGTCAAACCGGCTGGAGTCAGCTGAAAAAATATTGACGGTTCATCGATCACTATGGATGCATAAATCTTGAATTCTGAATCCAATCGGGAAGAAAAAACATAAAGCAGAAAACATGATTGTCAGTTGTACAAAGTCAGGTTTTGTTTTCTTATAATATGGCTAAACACTATCGTCAACAATAAGAGGAGGGCTTATATCTGCGGGCGGAACAGTAGACAGGTATTCTCGTCCTTGGGAGGCAGACCGTATTCGTGCAAGAATTCCTTGTCGTTTTTCTTTGGCTTTTTCAAAGATTTGTTGGTCTTGTTCTACTATCTTTGCACATATCGACAAAGCTTGGGCAATTAGCTCTTCTGATCTAATGCGAACAGATTCATCTAATCCGGGCCAGCCGTTGCGACGCCATTTGGAGGTTTCGGCAAGAAAAACATCCAGTTGTTGAAGATGTTCGATATATTGCCCTCGTTGACTCAATTGTTGTTCTAGTTGTTCAGAACTTACCTCAAAATCCAGCTCGATTTCGGCAATTTGCTTGAGTGCATCAAGCCAATGCTTAAGACGCTCTATGACAATCGGTTCTTTCACAGGCCGATCTCAACTTGTTTAAGTGTGGAAGGAGTCTGTTGTTGCATAGCTTGAGTCCACGTATCTCTCAGATCTTCGAGCTGAGAAATAACCGGATTGAGAGGTGCCGATTTCATAGTAACATTAGCCTCTATGAGCTGAGAAATCATAAAACCGTAAATTCCCTCCAGTTGTTCGCAAAGGGCAGGGGACTTTTCAAAATCAAGAGCGTTGATAAACTCAGAAATAATTCTATGAGTTTTACTGATGTATACGCCTTTTTCAGCAACCTTTCCTTCATCAATACTGTGAGCAGCCAATCGAGAAAATTTTATAGCTGCATCATAGAGAGCAATCAACACTCTCCCCGGATCCGCTGTTTCCACCGAAGTCTTTTTGTAGGCATGTGCTTGAAATCGGTTCAAATTCATAACGCGCTCCTTATTGTTGCCACTGAGATATTTGGCTTGCCATAAAGCTGCTTTGAGAATTCAATGTAGACATGGCTGTTTCTAGTTTAGTAAACTGCATTCTCAACTTTTCTTCGTAAGTTGTCATTCTGGTTTCATATTTGTCGATTGCGTCGTTGAGGTTTTGTACTGAGGAGTCCAACCCTTTTTTCTTTGCGGTTAAAATTCCGCTGGAAGAGTTAATGAATCTATCTACCAAGATACTGAATTTGTCAGCAAATCCTGTATCTGATTGTTCTGTTGCTCCCGCAAACATTGTTCCTACACCCACAGGGTCCGAAGCCAACGCTGCATCCAGCTTTGCAGAGTTAACGGACAATGAGCCGTCTCGTTGAGTTGAAATACCCAATTGTGACAGAGAGCTAAAGGTGCCTCCTTCATCGGATCTTCCCGCAACAATAGAAGAAAGAGCGGATTGAAGATTTCTCAATGTGGCATCACCGGCAAGTCGGTTTGCTCCCTTTGCTTCTCCGGCAAATGACAATTCACTGTTGATAATCTTAGCGACATCATTATAAGCAGATACCAGCTTTTCTATCTTTGACTTCATTGTTGTTGGATCTGTATCAACTGTTATTTGAATTGGAGATGTTGTTTCTGTTTTTAGATCCAATGTTACACCGCTAACGGCATCTTTTATCTGATTCGTTGAGCTTGTAATGTCAAAGCCGTCAATTTTTAAAGAAGCGTCTTGTGCGTTCTGAAAATTAGTTGCGCCTTGGAGGCCCAAACTCAGTCCCTCGCTCTCTTCAAATGTTATTGCGTTGGCTGCGCCTGTTTCTTTTCCTGTAATCTGGAGGCGATATTGACTTCCGTCATAGAAAATTCCCGCTGTTACCTCTGCTCCGGAAGCGTTTATTTTGTTTGCGATAGACTCAAGACTATCACTTTCCTCTACCTCAATAACGACTCCATCACTGCTTCCTACAGTAACGGTCAATTGGCCTGAACCGGCAGTTCCGGCTTCGGTTTTGTTGTCGAAAGTAGAAGAATAGGTGCGCTGTGCCTTGGCAAGCGTTAAAACTTCAACTGTGTAGTTGCCGGGAAGAGCATTACCTGTAGCAGTTGCCGTTAATACGCTTTCATCGGATGATTTGACAGTGTTGGCCATAAAGCTGCTTAGAGTTTTGAGATCATTTGCCTGAGTTTGCAAAGCTTGAAGCTTGGAATTGATGTTTTGGATGATGGTGCTGCGACTCTTGGCATTGGATACATCGACGGTTAGCTTTCTTATCGGCGTTCTCGCCACGTAGACCATTTGTTCAATAATTGATGCAGTGTCTATACCGCTGCCCAAACCTGAAAAGCTAATGCTCATGATGCTCAGTCCTTTTAGTAAAAACCGTTGTTATAAAATGTCGTCCAAAAACTTTACTCGGTTTTCCTTCAATCGCTCGGACATTCTAATAGCCTCTTCCTGCGGTATTTGGCGTATTACCTCTTCGCCGTCCTGAGAGTAGATAGTAATAACCGCTGTGTCTGTCTTGGTTTCGTATTCAATGCCTACTTTTCTGCCAAGTGCTTCCGCCATTTCCTTTATATTAGCAACTGCTTCTGTGAGAAGCGGATCATTCGGCTGAAAAGAGCGACGCTGATTTGCCTCTTTGACTTCTCTTTCTACCCTAGGCTTTTCGTGTACATCTTTATCTACGTTCGGACCGCTTTCGGCCAGGGGAATGCTTCTTATGCTGGACATGTTTTCACCTCATCCTAACTAAAAGAGCGAAAAACTCAAAGCCGGCTCCGAAGTCTTTGTTAGGCTTCGGAGCGGCTTCGGTTCTTTTCTAACTAGCCAATCAAGGACAACGCCATTGCCGGCAATTGGTTTGATTGGGCGAGAACTGCGATACCTGCCTGCATCAGAATTTGGCTTCTGGTCATTTCCACCGACTCCTGAGCAACGTCTACGTCTCTGATACGGCTGTTTGCGGCGGAGAGGTTTTCTCTCTGAACTGCCAAGTTGTTTACAGTGCTCTGTAAGCGGTTTTGGGCAGCACCGAGGTCGCCTCGTGTTCCGGATACAGTACCGATGGCGGTGTCAATTGTTCCGAGTGCTGTGGATGCTCCTGCAGCGGTTGAAATATCTCCGCCTGTTGCAGCCAGAGTCCCGACTGTAAAAGAGATTGTGTCAGCAGCATTAACACCCACTTGCAGATCTATAGTTGCTCCGAACAAAGCGGTGCCGTTAAATTCGGTTGCAGTGGAAATTCTTGTTATTTCTGCATCAAGTTGCGAATATTCTGCTTGTAGATAACCTCGCTCGTCTGCGCCCAAGGTTCCGTTGGCTGCTTGTACTGCAAGTTCTTTTTGGCGAATGAGCATGTTGCTTACTTCGTTAAGAGCTCCTTCAGCAGTCTGAATCATCGATATTCCGTCGTTTGCGTTCCTTTCTGCCTGACCCAAGCCGCGGATATTGGCGCGCAATTTCTCGCTGATGGCGAGACCGGCTGCGTCATCTTTAGCTGAGGTAATGCGCATACCGGACGAAAGTCTGGCCATGCTGGTGTTTAGGGTTCCCTTGCTGAGGCCAAGGTTTCTCTGTGCGTTGATGGAAGCTGTGTTGGTGTTGATTACTAAACTCATGATTACCCTCCTTGGGTACCGAACTGTTTTTAGTTCGGGGGGCGTTCTTGCCCCGTGTTAAAGTTTGTTTCCACTTTCAGACCTTTTCGGCGCTATAGCTTTAAGTCCCGCCGGTCGGGCCTTCCGTGTTCACAACCTATTAGTCGGTTGTTTGCGGTTAGGCTTTAGGGAAAATTTGCATTTTTTTTGAAATAGTGGACAGTGGGGATAGTGGACAGTGGGAATAGTGGACAGTGGGAATAGTGGACACAGTGTCCATTGCCGCTGCAAAGAGGTTTTTTCTTTTTGTTGTTCTCACAATTTGGGAACGTTAAGAAATGAATAGAGCATTAGTAACAAACAAGGAGTGTATAAAATGAAATACTTACTTATTATCACAACAACGCTGATGTTAGGTTGTGCAGACAAAAAACAGGATCAAAAAGAGCAGGAAGATACCGAACTGAATACTGACAATGGCTCATCAGATACCGACACAGACACCGATTCGGACACGGATGCCGACACCGATACCGACACAGATGCCGATATCGACACAGATACCGATACCGACACAGATGCCGATACCGACACAGATACCGATACCGACACAGATGCCGATACAGACACCGATACCGACACCGATACCGATACCGACACAGACACTGACACTGACACAGATACCGATTCTGATAGTGATACCGACGTAGACACTAGCGGCTATACCTGCCCTGACGGAAGCACACTTCATATTACTTCGGGAGGAAGAGCACTTTGCTGTAACAGCAGTTTTCCGCTTTTTTGTGATGAAAACAACAGCGGATATGACGGCGGTTGTTGGAGTGCGGGAGTTGACTGCAATTCTATTTTGGTATGTGGAGAACGTCCTCGTGCTTGCATGGAAGGTGCATTGTCATACTGCAGTGAAGAAGGCGAATTTTCTTGTTATACTTGTAATGAAGGCTCAGTTGCCTACGAAACAACAAGCGGCCGTCCGGTTTGTTGCTCTTCTGATCGTCCTACCTTTTGTAATGAAACTAACGACGGCTATATCGGCGGATGTTGGGCTGCTGATGTTGACTGTGAAACTGTTACTTTTTGCGGAGAAAAATGGACAGCATGTCGCGAGGGCTCTATTCCTTACTGCGCTGAAAACGGAACTTTGAGTTGTATTCCCTGTACTGAAGGCTCAACCGAGCACGAAACAACAAGCGGTCGACCGGTTTGTTGTCCGGAAGATAGACCTACGTTTTGCAATGAAAACTCCGACGGTTATAGCGGCGGATGTTGGGCATCGTCGATAGATTGTACGACAATTATAAATTGTAACGGAACGTGGGGTGCTTGTTTTTCGGGAAAAGTTTCACATTGTGAAGGAAATGCTTTACGTTGCTTAGATGAATAGTAGATTCAGCATATCAATTCCAAACACACTTGATTTGATTCCAAGAGTGCTACAGTAACATGAACCGTCAGTAATCTTGATTCCATCGTTGTTTCCGGCATCCCTATCATCTTCGGTGTCAGTATCTGCTTCAGTATCCTGCTCTGAGTCTGTCTCGTTTTCAGAGTCTGAGTCTTGTTCGTTACCTGTATCTGTATCCTCCGGCACATATTGCGGCGGCGGCGGCGGGGCCTTTTCGGTACAGTCGTTGTATTCCGGTTCAAAGTCAACTTCGCTCACAGTGCTTTCTCCCTTAAGAAACCATGCCAAAGCATACACCAATGCTCCGTTCCAGTTTATTGCAACTTCGTTGGTTTCATAGCTTCCCTGAAGATCAACCCAATTTGTAGAGTCGGAACCTCCTCCAACAAGTAAACCTGGATACGGTCTTTTTACTGAATCAGAACCTGAACGACGATCATGCGGATTACAAGGAGGATAGTATCCTATACCTGTAACTTGAGATCTCCCATAGTAATTGCGACCGTAAAGGTAATCGATTTGTTCTACGCAGGCATCCAAGTATTTATCGTCCGGCTCAATGAGATTTGCGGCATGCAGAATCATACAGGTTCTAATCTGTGTTCCGTTAGAACCCCAAAAATAGGATCTGAGACCGCGCCCAAAAGGATTGCCGTCTTTGTTTTCAAGAATTGTTGATGCAGTAGAAAGCATAAGGGCTTCCAAATGAGCTACTATTTCCGGATCTCGCTCCGGTCGTTTGCTTTTGAGATATACAAAAGTACCGAGGTTTTTAACATCTCCCCAATCAAAAGAATCAAGAGAAATAAAACCGTTATGACCGTTTGCAACGGATTCAAATCGTTCCAGATAAACAGGATCGCCGGTTGTTTCAAATAGTTCTACCGCAGCCCAAAGACGATCATCTCCGTCAATTGTTTTATATGAACCTGTGCGAAACGGATTGCCTTCCGGAAAATGGTCGTCAAGATTAATATTAGCGGTATTCTCAGTCAAAAAAGAATAGGCCTTTTCTGCAGCAATCAAACAAGTCTCTGCAAAGTCTGAATCATAAGGTTTATAAATACGTGCCGCCTTGGCGATTATGGCTGCGAAGTCTGCTGTGGCGGCTGTTGAAAACGGTGTAAAATACCTTGGATCTTTGTGAGCCGCCGGTTGAACAAAACCGGAAAACCTTAGTTCTGTCAGTTTGTGAGATACTGAACCGTCTTCAAACTGCATTTTCAACAGCCAATCCAGTTCATATTTTACTTCGTCCAGGTAATCGGGAATATCATTCTCGCTTTCAGGAATATCCATTTCGACTTTGCCGATAGTCGATTCAAAATCCTCCCAAGCTGCCAGCATCATTCCGGCAGTGAAAGCACCGTTACCTACATATTTTCCATAGTCTCCCGCATCATACCATCCGCCTATTCCGTCACGGAATACTCCAGTCTCTCCCAAGTAATCAAGATATCCGTCTTCTAGATGGCCTGCAGCGTGTTGAAAAACTTCACCTCCGTGTTCAATGTACATATCAATGCCTGAGCGCTGACCGTACATTCCCAAAACAGAATCTCTAAACAGAATATCAAATACATCATCCGAAATCGGAAACGGTTTGCTTGTTCCTACTTCGGGAACATCCAAATAATAAATACCGGGTTCAGTGATGTCTGTAAAATCGGCGTTTCTTACAAGAACCTTTGTCGCAATGTCTAAAACAGGTTCACTTAGAGAAACTTCTTTTACTATTTCGTCATCAGAGACCCTTTTCACCAAAAGAGTTTTTGCTTCTGCAACCACAGAAACCTTTTTGGTTCGGTCTGTAAGAAATCCCAAACCGTTGAAATGCAAATCTTGTTCTGCTGCAATTGCTGATAAGGGAAGAAAAGAAAGCAGCAACAGTACAGTCGAAAATGGTTTTGTTAGTTTTGTCATTTAATACCTTTCTATTTTATTAATCTTCTGTTTTGTCAGCCCGATTTTAAAATCATACGCGGTTTTATGGAAGGTCCGCAAAATCAAATCCTTCAGACATGAAAGAATCGTGCCGGCAATACACAGGCTTGTTTTATTGTTTTTTTCATACTCTTTTCATTATGAAGTTACAAAAGGTGCGTACAGCATAGTCTCAAGGTATCAGGATTTGGCACAATGACAATCATTACACACTTCTTACTATTGAGATGAAGTTTTTTCCGGTTGCGGTCTTTCTTGATGATCTGATCCAGCAGGTTCAGCAATATCCATGGGTTGCATAGGTTCCATTTGCTGAGGCGGAGCAGGAGGTTGCGCTGATGATGGGGATTGCATACCCGGCATTGTTTGAACATCTTGCATTATATTCATCATTTGTTGTTGAAAGGATGAGTCAATTTTTGAAACAGTGTCTTTTGCTGCTTTAATAACAAATAACCACCAAAGTGCTACCACAATTATTGCCAGAGTATTAAGCACTAGACCGGCAACAGCCATACCCTTTGGTTTTTTATCCGATAGTTTTATAATAAGATCTGCAATACCCAATCCCAAACCCGCCAATGCCGGAATAATAATCCATGTACCGCAGAACGGAATAAAGCCGATCAGAAGGGCAACTATTCCTATTACCATTGAAGCAACACCCATAGCTTCTCCTTATCAGTCGATTGTTTTTAGCACCGACAAATTAGCACAGCTATCCAAAAACCATTCTTTTAATATACAAGATATATTTTCTATTAAATTTGAGGCAACCAATGAACGTTCGCCACATTTCTTGGCAGCCAAGTCACCGGCCTCTCCGTGAAGATATACACCTGACAATGCTGCTTCCAAAGGTTTGACTCCTTGGGCCAACAAGCCTCCGATTATTCCGGTCAAGACATCTCCTGTTCCGGCTGTACCCATTCCGGAATTCCCTGTGGGATTGACAAAGACCTTTCCGTCAGGTGCTGCGATTATTGTGTGTGCTCCTTTGAGAACAATTACTGCTTGAAATCTTTCTGCTGCCTTTCGGCATATTCCGATTCTGTCTTGTTGAATTAATTGTACACTCTCACCCATGAGTTTTGACATCTCGCCGGGGTGAGGAGTGAGCACAAAGGGCGCTTTCATCTCTTTTGCAATCGCAGGTATGTCTGCCAAAATGTTTATTCCGTCAGCATCCAAAACTGTGGGAACTGTCAACAGTTTCAGCATCTCAATCACTAATTGTGAAGTTTTTTGTTCTGTCCCCAAACCCGGACCGATAACAACAGCTTTTTTATTTTTTAGCAAAGCCTCAATGCGATTCTGTATTTCTTCACTTATAGAAAGGCTGTTTTCATCAATGACATTATCAACCATTACTTCAAGGCATTTCGATTCTAATACAGGTTGAGCTTCTCTTGAGGTTGCTATCGTAACCAGTCCGCAACCGGTGCGAAGAGCTGCCTTGCCTGTCAACGCAGCAGCTCCTGTTTTACCCAAAAAACCGCCTACTATCAAAAGGTGACCGAAGGTGCCTTTGTGACCGTCCTTTTTTCTTGTCGGCAACATTGAAATAATATGGTGTTTTGAAATCAGTCTTCCGTCAAAACCGCTTTGCTCAGATACAATATTGGGTGCACCTATAGGAACGACATCAATTTCTCCCGCCAATTCAGCTCCAGGGAACAACAGCAATCCTCGTTTGAGATGTCCGAAAGTTACAGTGCTATTAGCTTTTACCGCTGTGCCGCAGGGAAAACCGGTGTCAGAGTTAAGACCTGAGGGAATATCCAAACTTACCGTCGGTATCAGAGATAAATTAACAGCTTGTACGGTATCGTAAAGCAAACCGTCCAAATTGCGCGAAACGCCGGTTCCCAATAGAGCATCGATCAACAAATCAAAACCTAGAAGGTTTGCTGAAGTTAAAGGACTGTCTTGGGAAACAGGAGTAATAGTCAAATGCATTTTTTTTATAATTTCTAGATTGAGTTTTGCATCGCCGCGAATGGCAGGTTCTGAAGCAACCAAAAAAACACTGATTTTTTTACCGGAATTGGCAAGGTGTCGTGCAACTACAAAGCCGTCCCCCCCGTTATTTCCCGGACCTGCAATAATAGCGATTTGTTGAGCATTTGGATATCGCTTAAGGATAACTTCAACAGCACCTTTGCCGGCGTTTTCCATTAAAACCGAACTCTCAATTCCAAATTGCTCAACAGCTATTTTGTCATAGTTTCTTATCTGCTCGCGAGTCATGAAAAGATGCTTATCCCACATGGTTTTGCTCTCCTTCCATTACCACCATTGCCACTGCGTTTTTACCTGCATGAGTCAAACTCAACCAATGCTTTGTTGCGCCCATTTTTTTTGCTTCTTCTGCAGCTGCCCCATGAAGTTTTAGAGTCGGTCTGCCGCTAGTTTCGTTTACAACCTCCATATCCTGCCATCTTAAGCCTTTAGGAGATCCTCCCAACGCTTTAATGACAGCTTCTTTAGCAGCAAACCTAGCGGCAAGTCGTTCGGCTTTATTAGCACCTTGTCCGGCATAATCTTTTTCTCTTTGAGTAAATACGCGATCAGCAAAAATTTCGCCGTGTCGTTGTAGGATTTGTTCCATACGCTCAACCGGACATAGATCTACTCCGATGCCGATAATCATCATTCTCCCATTGCCGACAGCATTTGTCTTACTGCTGCGTCAATTCCGACATAAACAGCGCGAGAAATAATTGAATGACCGATGTTGAGTTCTTCGATTTCGGGTATTAGAGAAATCGGTCTAACATTGTGATAATGAAGACCGTGTCCTGCGGCAACTTTCAGACCTAGGGAGGCGGCGTGCCGCGCAGTTGTAACAATTCGGTTTAACTCAGCCTCGGCTGAGGCTGAGTTAAAATTGCAATAATCTCCTGTGTGAAGCTCAACCATGTCTGCTCCGACCTTCGCGCTCGCTTCAATTTCCTTGATATTAGGAGCAACAAAGAGACTGACTTTGATGTTTGCGTTTTTTAGCTGCTTGCATACAGATGTCATTCTTGTCATGTCAGATGCAACTGCGAGACCGCCTTCTGTCGTGCGTTCCTCTCTTTTTTCGGGAACAAGGGTGCACATATCGGGTTTTTGCTCGCAGGCAATACGAATCATCTCATCTGTGGCAGCCATTTCTAAATTCAAAACTGTTGTAACAACTTTACGCATCAGAATTAAATCACGGTCTATGATATGTCTTCTGTCTTCTCTAAGATGTATGGTTATACCGCTTGCTCCTGCAATTTCGCACATTGTCGCTGCCGGAACAGGGTCAGGGTAGTTTACGCCTCTTGCCTGCCTAAGTGTTGCTATGTGATCTACATTGACATGCAATCTAGTCATTTTCTGCGTCTCCATTTAATTGAGTATGTTCTGAATCGATCTGTTCTTCTTGTTCATTGAGTTCCGGATACTCAGCGGTTTCGGTTTGCTCTTCTATTCCGGTTTGTTCGATAGTTTCGACTTGTTCGGCATGTTCGTTCTGTTCATCTTTTTCAGTTTGTCCTTCAGGTTCTGCTTGCTCTGCTTGTTTTGCCGGTTCGGTTGTGATTTGAGGCTTTACATTTGCCGACTCCGAAGGAATTTCCGCATCTACCAGTTGCTGATTTTCTTCCCACAATTCGCTGAATTCGTGTAAGGCAGGAAGATCGGATAGAGATTTTAAACCGAAAAGCTCTAGAAAAACCTTGGTTGTGCCGTATATAATCGGGCGTCCAGGCTCTTCTTTTCTTCCAATTACTCGAACCAGATTTTTTTCAAAAAGATATTTTAGAACACCGCCGCAATCCACACCTCTAATTTGTTCCGCCTCTGCTCTGGTTATGGGTTGTCTGTAAGCGATTATAGCAAGTGCCTCTAACGCTGCTTTGCTCAAGCGTAAAGGTTTTAGATTAAATACATCTCTTAATATCGCAGCATTTGAAGGGTGAGAGCGAAACTGAAATCCTTTAGATATCTCCTCTAATATAATGCCCCTGTTTTTATAGTGTTCCTGAAGTTCAACTAACAAAACTCTAACGGACTTGCCTTCCATATTTAAAATGGCTGCAAGTCTTCTAACTGTTATAGGTTCAGGAGAAGCAAAAATTAGGCTTTCAAGACGAGAAAGCGCGGTTTCTTTGTCTATTGGAGGCAGCGACTCAATGTCTGGATTATCTTCTTTTCTAAAATCGTCGGTATCATCATCGTCATCACACAGATCAACGACAGTCATGCTTGACGGATCAAATACTACAGTAGTTTCTTTTTCTGACGACCAATCAGTTTTGTTATCCGCAAACGTTTTCTTCTCTTCCTCAAGAACATCGTCAGTTAACGTATTGTCTTCTCTTGCAGTTTCGTTTGATGTTTGATCGTCAGCGTTTTGATCTAACGGTTTTTCGTCTCCGTCCGTCATTGGTATTCATCCTCATTTAGAGATTGGGTAAGCTCATCAATGGATTCGTCGATGCTGTCTGTTGCAGAAATATAAATTTCGCCGTCTTGTCCTGTCTGATGGATTTTAGTCAAGCCGAGTTTTGCCATTTCCAGCATTGCTATAAAGGTCATTACCAACTGTCCTTTGGTATGCATTCCTTCAAAAAGTTCCATAAAGGTAATTCGCCTTTTGAGCCTTAACAAGTCCACGATTTCATTAATTCTTTCTGAAATTGATATTCTGACAATGGTAACTTCGTGAGAGCTTTCTATTTTGGCCTGAGATATCAATTTTTGAAAAGCCTCAATAAGGGCAAAAAGTCCCGGCGATGAAAGCTCTCTGTCTTCAGATAGGTCTTCAGATGTACCCCTGGCAAAAGTATCGCGTCCTAACATAGGTCTCATCGCCAAATCTTCGGCTGCTGTTTTGTATTTTTGGTACTCCAGCAGTCTCCTTACCAACTCTTCTCGAGGATCAGGTCCTTCTTCCGGTTCATCAGCGTCACTGCCGGCAGGATTAGATGGAACTAGACTTTTTGATTTGATAAGTGCCAAAGTAGCTGCCATTTCCAAATATTCCGAGGCAAGATCGAGATTCAATACTTTCATCAAATCTAAATACTTAAGATATTCCTTTGTAATAAATGAAATCGGGATATCAAATATATCTATTTCGTGTTTGGAGATAACATGAAGAAGAAGATCGAGCGGACCTTCAAAAATATCGAGTTTGACGACATATTGCTCAACTTCAGTACTTTCCACAGGACCTCTCCTACACGAAAAATCCGAATAGTGCCAGCATGGCGTTTCCCAATATTGATATTGGTGCAACTAAGACCGCTGAACCGAAGTTGATAAGAGCCAAAAGACCCAAAAATACAAACATTTGATAATGTGCCATCTTATCTTGCCATGCAAGAGGCAAAACTCGGCTGCCGTCCAAAGGGGGTAGGGGAAGCATGTTAAAAATTGCCAGTGACAAATTTAGAAACATTACTCTTCCCAAAATCATCATAATCGGATCCTGTTGTCCCATTGCATGTACGGCAAAGATGCGGTTTACCTGATATTGTGTCGCAACCCCCTCAACTGATTCTCCGTGAATAAGCATGATTACTCCCGCAAACAGGAATGCTATTAACAAATTGGATGCAGGACCGGCCAAAGCCGTGATCATCATTCCGTTACGCATGGTTATGCTTCTCTTAAACCTTAAGGGAGACACAGGTACAGGTTTTGCCCATCCTATTAAGCTAATACCCCCGGCCAGCACTGAAAAAATCGGAATAAGAAGGGTGCCTATTGGATCAATATGAGCCGTAGGATTAAGAGTCATTCGTCCTTGTCGGGACGCGGTGTCATCTCCCAATTTAAAGGCAGACCATGCATGAGCAAATTCATGAACAGTCAAAGAGAGAATCATCGGAACCAAAACAAAGACGAGTTCTCTAATGGTATCGGCATCTATCTTCACGAATATTCTCCTATCGAGGATCTACGATATCCTCAAAAATCGTCGAGCAATGTACACTAAAATCCAAAACAAGACTACCGCTCAACACAAAAGTTAAGAGCAGGTTGTTAATAAATCATTCTTGTGAAGAAAAGCTGAGTTTTTTACTCAAAATTACCAAGCATTCGAGCCTTTTCTTTAATTGTTCCTTTAGCCGAATTAATCGCCGCGCTCAACATTTCTCTGCTTTTTTCTATTGCTTCAAGTAACGGAAGCCCCCTCGCCGTCCAAGAAGCAATCAAAGATGATAACGCACACCCGGTTCCTCTTACTTCATACGGTGCTTTGGGGCGAGGTGTCATTCGGTGTACTGTTCCATTGGCTTCTAAACAAATATCTATAGCGGTTTCTCCGGGTAAATGACCGCCTTTAACAAGGACTGCTTGTGGTCCTAGCGACAAAATCTGTTTTGCTGCATCGATCATGTCATCAACAGACTTTAAAGGCTTTTTTGACTTAGTAAAAGCTGCTGCCTCAGACAAGTTTGGTGTTATCAAATAGGCTTTAGGATAGAGATTCTCTGTAGCAAACTTAAAAGCGCTTTCTTCCAGAAATGTTCCTCCTGAGCTGCTGCTTACAACAGGATCCATAACTATTTTTCCACCCATATTAAACTCAAGGGCTTTGCATATTGCTTCTATAGCGGTTGCGGTTTTTACTGCTCCAATTTTAATTGCTTTTACATCTAAAGAAGACAATATGAGCTGTATAGATAATAATAAATCATTAGAATCATTATCATAAGCCTTAACAAATTGATCATTGTTTTGTATTGTCATAACAGAAACTGCTGCTGCCGGATGACACCCTACTGCTCTAATTGCAGCACAATCAACCAATATGCCTGCACCCCCGCATGGATCAAATCCTGCTATTGTTAACACTGTTATGGGTTTTTGTGAGATCATTAATCGAATCCTTGTTCAACATATATAGTTAAAAAAATTGATAAAAAACAAGAAAACAAGAAACACAAGAACTTTATATAGTACAAACAGATGAAAAATCTGATAATTTGATTTATTGGTAACTTATAAATCGACAATGAAAGTATGTTCAAACGTAATAATGGAGGTCGATTAAATGGAAACTACTAATATGAAAATTTGTAAGGTATTAGCTTTAAGTACAATGTTGTTGAGCGTTTTGTCGATATCAGAAAATGTAAACGCACAAAAGAAGAAAAAAGCAAAATCAGCAGAAATTGAATCTAAAGAACCTGTAAAATCATCACAAGATATCGCTCGTGATCTATATGCAAGAGGCAAAGAACTATATCTGGCAGAGAAATTTGAGGAGTCATTAGAAGCTTTTAAAGGTGCTTATGATGCGCAACCGCATCCTGTTGTATTAAAAAGCATAGCAGAATGTCAGGTTCAGCTAAAAGACCTGCACGGTGCAGTGGGTAGTCTGAGAAAATATTTGGAACACTCTGACGTTACAGACAAAGAAAGTGTTGAAAAGAGAATTGAAGAAATTTTAAAAACGCCGGTCAAGGTCAAACTGGACAGCATCCCAAGCGGAGCAACAGTTTCTCTTGTCGGTAGCGATTCTTATTTTACAACTCCTGCAACAGAAGAAATACCTCCCGGTGAATATACGCTTACATTCAAAGCTGAAGGTTATGAACCGATTGCCAAAGCTTTGACTGTTTCTTTGGGAGAAAATGTTGAATTATTTGCGAATTTTACAACTGAAGGAGTACCGATTGTTATGGAACCGGAACCTGTCATTGTTGAAAATCCGATAGCACCTGTTGCTGACACCAAAAACGAATTGGGTCCGCCGGCTGCTTTTTGGGTGATGGCTGCTGTAGCAGGAGTAGGAGTTATTAGCGGTACTGTTTTTGGTACAATGGCTTTATCAATGGAAGAAGACTACGCAAACGATCCCACACCGATAAAAAAAGAATCCGGTCAAAGAGATGCAGTAATAGCTGATGTATCTTTTGGAATTGCCGCAGCTGCCGCAGTAGCAGGAATTGTGGTTCTGGTAACTCACAAAAAGAAACAAAAAAAATCAGAAGTGTCAAAAGTATCAGTGTTTCCTTCTTCAAGTAGTAAAGATTTTGGAGTATCTGCATCCTTTACTTTTTAAATTGAGAAGTTTCCACATCAGATAAGCTCTTTATGACAGTATGCATCAATCTCCTCACTTTGTGAAATCACGCAATCATAGATAGTATCCATCTCAAAATGCGGCAAATTAGGCAAATATATGTAGGACATGGGTTGATCCCATGCCGCAAGCGTGCGCCGGCATTGAGTTTTCCGAGAGGATAAACCCCTCAGCTACATTCTGATTTGCTCTGAACAGAATTTCTGAGATGGATACTAGATAGTTATCATTTTTTTTGAGGCAACTTCTTATAAGCCGTTTAATACAAAATTGTTTTATCCAACTGCTATACTGACAACCTATTTGTAAAATATGAAATTGAAAATGAAGTCTCAGTAAAGATTATCTGTGATACATATATGTGCTATTCTGGTTTTAGTGCATAATTTTGTACTCGAGTATTGCCGCATTTGGAGATTAGTACTATTATGTACTTATGATCGATCCAAATTTCACACACAATCAACTTCTTGCTCTCAACAACATTGCCTTGCATCTTGCAAATCCCGGAGATTTTGACTTTGCCTTAAAAAACGCACTCGGTGATATGGCAACCCATTTAGAAATGAAAAGAGGAATGATTTCTATTTTTCGTAGAGATTTAGAAGAAATTCATACTGTTGTTGCTTTCGGAATGGATCCGTCTCAATCTGACCAAGCAATCTATCGCTTAGGAGAAGGAATTACAGGGAGAGTTGTTGCTACAGGACGTCCAATCGCAGTGCCTCGACTGGACAAAGAACCGCTCTTCCTAGACCGTTCCGGTACAAGGCAGCACATTGACACTTCCGAACTGGCATTTATATGCGTACCTATTTGTTCGGAAAAAGAAATTGTAGGAGCACTTTCGGCAGATATTGTTCCTACCGCAGACACGGATCTTTCTATTAATCTCAAACTTCTTGAAACTATTGCTAAACTTATTGCCTACAGAGTTGAACGAAGACGAATGCTTGAGGAAAACAAACGTTTAAAAGATCTGAACAGTCCTCTCGGTTCACAAAGCTTTGTTATCGGCTCATCAAAGGCTATGAAAAGTGTAAGACATCTTATTGCTCAAGTGGCAGATTCCAAGGTGTCAGTTTTGTTAACAGGAGAAACAGGAACAGGAAAAGGATTGGTAGCCAAAGCAATTCATATGGGCAGTCCTAGAAGCCGAGAGCCCTTTGTGCATGTCAATTGCGGTGCAATTCCTGAAAACCTTATTGAAAGTGAGCTTTTTGGACATGAAAAAGGATCTTTTACAGGAGCCTTATCCAGCAGAGGAGGAAGATTTGAAACTGCAAGCAATGGAACCATTTTTCTGGATGAGATTAATTCTTTACCTCAACAAGCCCAGGTTAAACTACTGAAAGTATTGCAGGATAGAGAATATGAAAGAGTGGGCTCAGACAAGACTTTACGAACTAATGCACGTATTGTTGCCGCAACTAACAAAGATTTAGAAGAAGAAATAAAAGAAGGTAGATTCCGGTCTGATCTTTTCTATCGGCTAAATGTATTTCCTATTTATGTTCCTCCTCTTAGAGAACGAGGAGCTGATATTATGATGCTTGCCGACCATTTTGTAAAATTGTACAGTAAAGAATTGAGTAGACAAATTGACAGAATCGATACTCCGGCAATTGATATGTTGATGGCTTATCACTGGCCGGGAAATGTTAGAGAACTCGAAAATGTAATTGAACGTGCAGTACTTCTTTCTCAAGACGGTGTTATCAGCGCGCGAACGCTGCCTCCTTCTTTACAAATGAAATCCGTTGAATCGCGAAATGCCGGTCACGGAAAGTTTGAACAACTGGTAGCTTCTTACGAAATGAATTTGATTATTGAAGCCTTAAAAGACTCCGACGGAAATCAAACCAAAGCAGCAAAGCTTTTGGGTACCTCAAAGAGGGTTATTCAATATAAAGTCCAAAAATATGAAGTCGATTTTAAAAAATACCGATCGCATTGACAAAACGACTCTTATAAAAACCAATCTTGTTACAAATTGACAAAGACCAAGTATTGTATTCGTAGAAAAAACACCGAGGTTTGCTATGTTTTATATATTTGCAAGGTATAAACCATAAAGAAAAATACCAATTATTGTACAAAAACAGCGTTGACTATTCCTATTGTGCTTATAATGATTAATAATTACAATATAATACAATACTGATACAAATGTGTTCAGTATGTTGGCATTCTTATTGCTAATGTTTTTTGCATGATGAATTTGAAAGTAAAAACAAATAGTAGTTTTCAAGAAGCAATCTGTCGTGAAATGCACACGTTGGAAAGAACGGCAATATGGCACACGAAAAACCAAGCTGATGCACAAGATTTGCTTCAGGACACTCTAATACTGGCACTTAGATTTCAGGAAGGATACAAACCCGGATCCAATCTCAGAGCGTGGTTGTTGCGAGTTATGAGAAATCGTCATATCAGCATGACCAGAAGAAAAAGGTTGGAAAAACGTGTGCTTGAACATGAATCGACCCATGCGCTTACAGATTGGTCGCTTAGTGAAACTGGAAGACGAAGCATGGAAACTCATGGAGGAATTGATTTGGATGACGGTTTTTCAGATCCTGTTGTGTCAGCCATTAGTTCCATTAGGCCGGAGTTTAGAGATATCGTTATGATGTGTGATGTAGAAGAGATGTCATATATTGAAGCGTCTAAACTGGCTGATTGTCCTGTAGGTACAGTCATGTCCAGACTTCACAGAGGCCGTCGTGCGCTTAAAGAAAAACTCGTATCTCGCTCAAACCTTAATGCTGCATAGCGGTTTCATTTATAAAATCAACTATTAGGATAGATCAAATGAAACTGATGATCTCCTGTGATCGGCCATAAAACGGCAAAATGGTGAATTAGGTCACTAACAAATAGTGAAACTCCAATAATTGTAATCCATATTGCTGTGCTTTTAAATTCTTTGGGCCATAGAAAACCGGCCAATATCATTAATACTCCAATATAACCATGATGAATTCTTATGTTGAAGGTTAGAGAACCTATAGTATCCCTGCCAACAACAGACGCTTCAAGACCCAAAACAAATCTGCAGACAAGTGCGATGACCTCAAAAAGCAAGGTTAACATGATAATGCGAGGAATTGCATATTTTATATCTTTTGCGGTCACTTGTTATTCTCTATTCTATTATTATTAACAAGAGCTTCAAGTAACGCATCAATTTCTTTTGTGGGATTATGCGATAGATTAATACATCTAACAGCACATATATTTTTGGCACCATGGTTTAACACATCATTTATGTTTGTAAGATCTATCCCGCCTATAGCAACTGAGGGAACGCTTGATTTCTCAATCATAGCAGACATACCTGACAGATTGATCACTGGATCAGGTATGTCTTTGGTGGGGGTTGGGAAAACAGGTCCGACACCTATATAGTCAGGTTCCAAAATACATGCTGCTTCTACTTGTTTGAGATTGTGAGTTGATATACCTATAATTGCATTCGGTCCTAGGATTTGTCTGGCCATTGTGTACGACATATCATCTTGTCCCAAATGAACTCCATCAGCTCCTACATCCTTGGCAATTTTGACATGATCATTAATAATAAGCTTGGATTCTCCCTTAACAATATTTCTTAGATGTAGTGCAACTTGTCGCACTTCGTCTGCTGATGCTTGTTTCATTCGCAGTTGAATATACCGAACTTTGCGACTAACCAATATTTCAGCAAGACCGGCATATCCTATCAACGGATTTGTAAGGATTCCGTATAAACCAAAATTCTCAATCTTTTGATTTCTCATAGCTTGTATTATGTACGAGGAATTGTGCGTTCGATCAAGTCTGCCAGTTTATACAGATCATAAGGTTTAGGAAGAAGGGTTGTTGCTCCCATTGCCAGAAGCGGCTCTGTTTGTGATTCATCCGAGAATCCCGAAGAAATGGCAATGGGAATTTGACTGTTGAGTTCCCTTAGTTTTTTAAAACACTCAGGACCGCTCATTATCGGCATAGCAATATCAAGAATTACCATTTGAACAACATCTTTATGCTTCTCATATACAAGAAGTGCATCTTCGCCGTTTTCTGCGCAGAGCACCTTACATCCAAGACGCTGAAGCAGTCTTGATACAGCTGAGCGAATCATAGGTTCATCATCCACTAATAAAACGGTTCGATCAGAGTAAGTATATTGTGAAGGACTTGTTTGAGGTTTGGGAGAAGGGTTGTTTTCGAATTGGCAAGAAGGAAGGTAGATGTTTACTTCTGTTCCTTGTCCAATAGAGCTGTTAATTGAAACTTCTCCTCCATGAGACTGAACACTGCCGTACACCATTGCCAATCCTAAACCGGTACCTTCATCCGGCTGTTTTGTGGTAAAGAAAGGATCAAAAGCTTGTTCCCTAGTTTCTTTGTCCATTCCGCAACCAGTATCTTTTACAGAAATAAACACATATGAACCGACCGGCAATCCCAGAGGTACGTTAGATGACGATTCTGTAATTTCCACGTTTTTTGTGAATACAGTAATAGTTCCTCCGTTAGGCATGGCATGAGAAGAGTTAATACATAGATTCATTATTATTTGGCTTATTTGTCCTGGATCTCCGGAAATAGCTTTAATGGAAGAATCAAGGTCAAGTTGAATGTCTATGTTTTTGCTAATAGTAGGTTTGAGCACTGAATAGACTTTTTCAATGCTATTGTTGATGTTGATAATATCTTTTTGAACACGACCTTTTCTTGCAAACCCTAGTAGGTTTCTGGTTAGCTCAGCTCCTCGTTCTGATGCTGATAGAATTTCCTCAATATCGCTTTTTATCGGATCATCAGATTTGGTTTTATCAATAGCTAGAGAGGCATATGCCGCAATTGCTCCCAATAGGTTGTTCATGCCATGGGCTATTCCTCCGGCTAGAACTCCTATCGCTTCTAGTTTTTGTACTTGCCGTAGATGGTTTTCCAAGTTGCGTCGATGGATTTCTGCTTTTTTATGTTCTTGAAAGGATATTTCAATCTGTTCTAAAGCTTCTTTTAATTGCTTCTTTGAATCAGCATCTTCCACTCTGAAATGATAAAGTCTTGTATGACTATGTTTTCTGGACAAAAATATTGCGATACTTAAGGAAAATGACGGAATATAATCTAGAATCAAGTCAATTTCTTCTATTTGAATCGATTGAAACACAATAATAGGAACGGTAGAAGCAAGAACTCCAATCAATGTAAAAGCGAACCACTTTACTGACAGCAGAAGGGCTCCTATTCCTACAATTAGAAAAGGTATAAAACTTATACCGTGATAGGAGTTATTTAAAACAGACGAAACAAGCAGATTAAGCTGTATTAGAAAAATTGTTAATATTACTACCAGATTAGCAAATCTAGAGTGGATCTTCTTTTTAAATAAAAAAAACACCAACATTACCGCATATAGTGCTACTGCAGCATCAAAAATTATCTCAGCGTATAGAGGTGTTTTTATTAAACCGGTAACTCCAAATATAGTGAAAATAGAATAAATGGCAAGCATGACCGCCGACATTATCTTCATGCTTTCAAGTACAATAATATCAAGAGCATCATTCAAAGTGTTGGGTATTTGAGAGTCACAATGAGCCTGTTTATGCATTTTTTTATAAAGCCGATATAGGTACTACGGTACTACAAAGATAGTCTTACTACTGATTCAATAGTTGCCGGAACCAATAACCTTCTTAAGCATATCAGTTTGCAAAATTGAGGGAATAGCAAAAATGCAAAAACCAGTTTTTTCATTGTGTCTTTTTTCCTAAAAACGCGGTTACAAGTATAAACAGACCTGCTCCCGCAAACGTTACTGCTGTCCAAGGAGATACTGCCTCAGATACTCCGGTTAAATCAAATAGCTGTTTGCCTGCGACACAGTAAGCTACAACTACCGGTAAATCCCCAATAATTGTTCCAATAAAAAAATCTCTATATCGAGTAGATGAAAGAGCTGCAGCTAGAGTAACAGGTCCGTAGGGAATGGTAATAAAAAGCCGCAGACCGATAATAGCCCTGATCGGGCGTTCGGACATACGTTCTTCGACTCTCTTTAATCGAGGTCCTAATTTGTTTAAGACCCAATCTCTAAAGAAATACCTTGCAGTAAAAAACAAAACAGTTGTTCCCGGCAACACTCCAACCAGTGTACATACAGTACCGCCTGCTGTTCCTAGCAAAGCCCCCGCCAGCAGAGTCAGCACTGCTTTGGTCGGCAACGAGCATATCATTGTAATACAGTGTGCTCCGGCAAGTATCGCAAATACAGCCGGAACGTTCTTTTGAGAATAGTCAAATGATTTTTTTGCAATATGTTGTGCTTGTTCAAGAGAAAAATAATTTCGAAAAAGAAACCATAAAACAGAAACTGCTAAAATTGTTGATAATGTTATAATAACTTTCTTCATTTTGGTTAAAAATACAATGCACGACAAAATAAAACAGATCAATTGCGACAACAACAATAGTGTGAGTTTTTAAGTATTCTTGAGAGCTGACTCTAATATTAAAAAACACTATGGTGAAGACAATGGAGTTAAAAATGCAAAATACTATTATAAAAGCAATGTTGTTTATTGTATCAATATTAGTTTCCTGTGAAGGAAAATCTCCAAAAGATTATGATACATTGGAACTTTCAACTAACGATATTGATTCAGCTTCTGATGATATGGAAGAAACGAAAGACATAACAACCAGAAGATATGATGCAGATGATGAGAGAATTCAATATACAGGAAGAATTGATTTTACCGATCCCCAAAAACCTAGGTTTTCTGCCGCAGCTACCTACATAAAGATTAGGTTTCGTGGAATAGGTCTAAGCATCATAATGAAAGATGAAATAAGGTATAACGAACGTCAAAATTTTATGGATGTGCTTATAGACAATAGAGAGCCGTTTGTTATTGAGCCCGATATGTCTATGCTTCAAACCAATTATCCTGTGGACGTTGATCTTGAATATGGGGAACATGAGGTAACAGTTGTCAAACGAACGCAGGCCGAAAACGGTCAGGTAATGTTTTTGGGTTTTGAAATTCAAGGAGAACTATTGGACCCTTTGCCGCGACGTGAAAAAAGAATACAGATTATTGGAGATTCTATATCTGCAGGGGAGGGGACTGACGTGGAGAAATCATCTGATTGTACAAATAATTGGATTAAGAATATCAGATATCAAAATGCAAGATTAGGCTTCGGTCCTGTTCTGGCCGAAAGACTTGATGCAGAATATCATGTTATTGCCTGGTCAGGCAAAGGCTTATATCAAAACAATACTGATAAATATGACGCAAGGTTAATGCCTGAGTTGTATAATTTATTGTATATGGAGCGGAACCCCTCGTCAGATTGGAACCATGCCCTCTATATTCCTGACGCTATAATAATAGAACTGGGAACAAACGATTTCGGTCCCGGTGATTCCAGTGAAGAATCATATCCCAGACCAAGTCCCGACAAACAACAATTCGCTGAAGCCTATATAGCTTTTGTTGATTCTCTTATAGCACTTTATCCTGAAGTACAGATTTTTGCTCTTTCCAGTCATTTATTAACCGACGGTTGGCCCGATGCTTCTGATACTAGAAAATCAGACTTGGAGGATGCATTGACCCTAATTGATAACAACTACAAAACCAAGAACATAGATCAGATACACATAATAACGGTTTCTCATGTTGCAGCAAAAGGCTGTGACTATCATCCGAATAAAGCACAACATGAACAAATGGCCGATGAGTTAGAGACGAAGGTGCGAGAAATTATGAAATGGTAATGAATTTTCATTGTAAGCAATTTTTATAAGTCTAAAGTTGCTAACAGCTTGTTTCTACACGGTTTCTCCCCTCTCGTTTTGCTTTATAGAGAGCATCATCAGCTCTTTTGAAAAAATCAGAGGGGGTTTCATCGAATTTTAATACAGCATACCCTACAGAAATAGTGGGGTTATATAAGATTTCCTGTATCTCAATTTCCAAAAGAGATACAGCACTTCTAAGTCTCTCTCCCAACATCTGAGCTTCATTTTGGCCGGTGTTTCGGCACAATACAGCAAATTCATCGCCTCCCAAACGAACGACAGTATCTTCCTTTCTTGGAAAGCATCTGATGAACTGTTTGGATACAGTTTTGAGAACTTCATCACCTAATTGATGACCGTAGTTGTCATTAATGATTTTAAAGTTATCCAAATCAATGAGGAACAGCGTTAATTCAGAAGCTGAAGCTTGCGACAGCTCTACTGTTTTGTCAAAGGTGTTGTCAAAAGCTCCTCGATTAAGCAGTGAGGTAAGAGAGTCTCTTTGCATCTGGGCTTGAGCCTCTGCCAATTCCTCTCGCATGTTTTTTAGCTGTGCTGACAGGTGGGATAAGTGTTCTCTTTCTTTTGTACGCTGTTCAGAAATCAATTCACGAATTGTTTCGGCAGCCTTTGCTGCCGTTCTTCTGATTGCAATAAGATCTCCCTTTTCAACAACACTCTCCATTTCTGCAAGAAGACGAACAATTTCTTTGTCATGTCCTTCTCGTCGTTCCAGAAATCTTTTAAGAGTACTCACCAAGTCTGATACTATTATTTGAGCGCTTTCTCGATGCTTAGAATACTCAAGGGACTCGGCTCGTCGTTGTTCTCTGACTGTTTGTTTTACATCAGCATGAATTCTCTCATCCGGAACAGGTTTGCCTGTTGTTTCATCAATAGTATTTCTGATTAGAACAGATCTGGCTAAACCTTCACATCGTTTCTGAAATTCATCTGCCGGAACTTTAACAGTAGGCAAGGCATATTCGGCCAGTATTCTGAGAATAGAAGCAACAGTATCTCTGGCTAAATCTTCAGCGGATAGCATAGCAGAGGTAGTGCAGTTTTCTGGGTTGTTCTTATTTTTACGTCCAAATATCATAGTTACAAACCGTTGCCTTTATTTTAAATTCATAATTGAAGAGCAGTCGAGAGAGTCCGTTATTACTCCAATATTACCTTTCCATTTTGACCCAATTGCATAACCTCCCCATTTTGCTTCCGGAAAATCACAGGAGTAAATTTTGCTCTCGTTATTTGCAAACAGAACGGTGTAGAGTTCTGTTCTTTGTCCCTGACGTTCGGCTCCCAATACAGCGGAAGCTTGAGCAGGAACAGTTACTTGAGGCCATGAAGGCAAAACTGACGGATCTTTTCCTGCGCTTCTAACCTCCCTTTGTGTTGACCATCTATTGACGGTGTATCGACACTTGTCATCATAGACAGGCTCTTTGCGATATTTTGGAGTGCATACCTGACGTTCAGAAAAGGTTCCGTCTCCGTTGTCAGAGCGCTTGGTAGTGCAGGTTTCACCATCCGGAATATTGTTATAAGAGCGAATTTCTCTATTCCTAGAGACATTGTATGCGTCTGAAGGCATTGAGTCACACCAAGAATCCGAGGGAAGAGGAGCAAAACGTTCAATCGCAATTTTTCTCTCCCAAGTACGGCCTGAAACTGAGAGCATGGCTTCTGTTTTCCAAAAAACACATACACAAACCGTTGCTATTACTAAAACAACGACCGCTGCTATTATCCAAGGAAGTTTGCTCTTTTTGGGCGCAGTTTTAACAGCAGGAGGAGGTGTGTCATTGACAATATTTACCTTGTTTGTCCCGTCCATCGGTGCGCCGCATTCTGTACAGTGAAGTGATTTTGCACTATTAGGAGCTTTGCAAGAACTGCAATGACGATCGGCGCCCACAAACTGATGATCCTCAACCGCAACCTTTTCATCATCTGACGGAAAATATCTTTTATCTGGGTTTTGAACTGCCCCGCAATTAGGACAATGTCTGTGAGTTTTTCCGAGAAGTTTTTTGGTATCGCAGTATTCACAATTCCAAAGCATTTCATATGTTTTTACTGTTTTGTCTCCCATTAACTATCCTTTGGTAAGAGTATAATATGAAACCAAATAGTAAAATTAATATACGCAAAGCAAAAGACAAGCTCAAAAAGAGTATTTTTGATAACTGTATAAAAATAACAATATTTGCGAAACCGGTTTCATTCCTGTTGTGTGGTTTGGTTATTTGTTGGAAACTGCATGCTTGGGTGCCGCCCAAGTATAAATAGCAGGAATAACATACAATGTTAGAATTGAACCTACTACCAGCCCTCCTATTACGGCAACACCCAACGGAATTCTGCTTTTTGCGCCGGAACCCATTGCTAAAGCAATAGGCAAGGTTCCCAAAATAGTTGAAATAGTAGTCATGAGAATAGGTCTAAATCTAGCAGCAGCAGCGTCCAAGACTGCTTCTTGTGGAGTTGAACCGGCAGCCAAACGCTGATTGGCAAACTCAACTACAAGAATCCCGTTTTTGGTAACCAAACCGACAAGCATTATCAGACCGATCTGAGAAAATAAATTTATTGTCTGACCGGTCAGCCACAGAGCAAAAAGACCTCCCGCCAAAGCCAGAGGAACTGTTGTCATAATTATAAAAGGAGAGCGAAAGCTTTCAAACTGAGCTGAAAGAACCAGATAAACCAAGATTAAAGACAGAACAAAAACAAAGGCAAGACTTCTTCCTGTAGATGTCATTTCCTTGGCTTCACCGGCTATATCTGTACTGAAGGTTTCATCCAGAACTTCTGATGCAACCTGTTGCATTGCTTTTAGAGCATCCCCAAGTGAATAACCCGAAGCATAGTCAGCTCCAACTGACGCTGAAGCAAAGCGATTATAGCGATATAGAATGGGCGGAGAACCGGACTCCTTTAGTTGAGCCAAATTGTTAAGGCTTATTAGCGATCCTTTGTCAGAGCGAAGCTGGATTCTTGATAGATCATCAGGAGATTTGCGACCGCTTCGTTTGAGTTGACCTATGATTTCGTATTGACGACCGTCTCTAATAAAATATCCATAGCGCTGTCCGCTTAATGCTGCCTGAAGCGCGTTGGCAATATCTCCCACCGGAACACCCATGGATTCTGATCGGTTTCTGTCTATTTCTATACTCAGCTCCGGATTGTTAAACACCAAATCTACATCTATGCCTGTTAACTCTTTCCTCTCTTTTGCTTTTTCAAGAAAGATTGGAATAATTTCTTTTATTTTATCAAAATTCTGATTTTCTATAATAAACTGAAGCGGCTGACCCCTGCCGCCGGCAGCAAAGGTTCCGGGACTTCTTATTGAAATATCTGCACCCGGAATATTCTTTGTGTATTTGCGCAGTTCTTGTGCAATTTGCTCTTGCGATAATTTTCTTTTTTCAGGCTGCTTCAATACATATCTGGCAAAACCGCTGTTAACAGTTGACGAACCTCCGTGCCCCGGAGAGGTAACAGAGATCATTGCTTCCGATACTTCTGAAAAGTGTTCCAAAACAATGCGGTCCAGCTCGTTCATGACAGAAGACATATATTCGTAGTTTACTCCTTCGGGACCTTTTACCTCAATGCGCAAGAGACTTCTGTCTTCTCTGGGTGCAAGCTCCGTTTGAAGAGATATAAAAAGAATATATATTGCGCCGAAGCAGACTAGAAATATCGGAAATGCCATCCATCGCACTCGCATAAAATCGTTTAAGGTAACTTGGTAGCCGCGGTTTATTTTTACAAAGAACGGCTCTGTTATTCTATAAAACCAAGGCGGGTTTTCGTGACGTTTTAAAATCTTTGAGCAGAGCATCGGGGTTAGAGTAAGAGCCACAAAAGATGAAATTACGACAATTCCGGCCAAGGTAAGACCGAACTCTCTAAAAAGAGAACCGGTAATACCGCCCATGAAAATAATGGGCGTAAACACTGCTGCCAATGCCAATGTAGTTGCAATAACAGCAGTAAATATTTCTTTTATTCCGTCAACTGCAGCTTGTGAAGGAGGTATGCCTGTCTCTATTTTTGTATAAATATTCTCTAGAACAACGACAGCATCATCTACTACCAAGCCGACAGCAAGCACCATAGCCAGCAGAGTTAAAACGTTAATTGAAAAATCGAATATGTATAGGATGAAGAAACCGCCTATAAGAGAGATTGGAATTGTCAGAAGAGGTATAAGAGAGCTTCGAACCTCTCGCAAAAAGAAAAAAATAGTCAAACATACCAAAGCCAATGCTAAAAATATTGTCTGTTGTACTTCCGTAATCGATTGTCTAACAAAAATGCTGGTGTCAAAGCCGATACCCAAGTTGATGTCATCGGGAAGATCCTTTTTTATTTCTTCAAGACGGCGATAGAATTCGTCAACAATTTCTATTTGATTGGCATCTGCCTGCGGACGCAATACTACTCCGACCATTGGAACACCGTCTCGCTTTAAAACAGATCTTTCATTTACAGGAGCCAGTTCAACTTCTCCAATATCGCGAAAACGAACCACATGATGTTCATTTCTCTTTATAACCAAATTGAGAAACGCTTCCGGTTCTGCTCCTATGCGACTTTCTGTTCTAACGCTCAAATCTACCGATGAACCTTCAATTCTTCCAGAAGGTAATTCAATATTAGCCTGTTCAAAGGCTCGACGGACATCGATGGGGGAAAGTTGATATGCTGCCAGTCTGTCAGGATCTATCCAGAGACGCATTGAATATGTTTTGCTACCCCAAACATCAACTCTTCCCACACCTACAATTGTTTCAAATCGAGCTTTAAATACATCGACAGCCATTTGGGTTAAATCCATAGCGTTTCGATGATTGCTGCCTATGTTTAGAAAAATAATAGGCTCCCCGTCTGCATCAGCTTTGGTAACTATCGGAGGGTCAGCATCTTTGGGTAGTTTGCGTACGGCAGCAGATACTCTATCTCTTATGTCGTTTGCTGCGCGTTCAATATCATCACCCAGTTCAAATTCAATTCGAATTTGGGATTGTCCTTCTCTGCTTGTCGAACGCATTGAAACAATACCTGCAACTGTATTGATTTCTTCTTCTAAGGGTTTTGTTATTTGGTTTTCAATAACTGATGCGTTTGCTCCAGGATAAGTTGCTCTTACTGTAACAATGGGTCTTTCAGACTGAGGGTATTCCCTTATTCCAAGACCGCTCATTCCTATAAGTCCGAAGATTATTATTGTAAGGGTTAGGACTGTTGTAAAAACCGGACGCCTTATTGACAAAGATGACAAACTCATTGTTGCTTTTCTATCGCAGTGTTTGCCGATGAAGAGGACATTACTCGAACTTTTGTTCCGTCTGTTATGCCAATACCTCTGGATACTACACTCTCGCCGGGGTTAAGACCTGATAATATTTGAATGCGATCAGCCTGTCTCATGCCGACAGTTACTATTCTTTTTGTTGCTGTATTGTTGTTGTCGACAACATATACCCATGTATCATTGATGCTCTGCTCCAAGGCTGCCGCCGGTATTAGAATCGTATTCGCAAATTCTTTAAGCGACAATAACACTGTTGCAAAGTTTCCGGGAAGCAGAACTTCATCGGGATTAGGTACAATCGCTCTAAGTCTTAGTGATCTTGTATTTTCATCTATATGAGGTGCTGTTGCTGAAATTTGACCAAGAAACTCTCGATCATTGCCGGCAACTTTAAGTGACACTGTCATACCGGGACTAACCATTGATTGGTAGCGCTCGGGAACAGAAAAGTTGAGATAAAGCGGGTCAATTTTCTGGATTGTCGTTATTGTAATGTTTGGATTGATTATTGCTCCAGGGCTTACTTCTCGTAGACCAATTCGACCTTCAAAAGGTGCTCTAAGAATTGTTTTGGCAATACGCACTCTTAATAGTTCAGCCTGAGTATACAAAACATCCTGCTCGTTAACAGCAACATCATGCTCGTTTTCTGAGATCAAACCGCGAGAGAATAGCCCCGTTTTTCTCTCTGCTTGTCGTTTGGCCAATTCGAGTCTGGCTTTTATCGAAGCTGCTTCGGCTCGCAGTTCGCGATCATCTATTTTAACCAAGATTTCTCCGGCCTTGACTTTTTGTCCGTCTTTGAAATGAACAGAGGATATTTTTCCAGAAATTTCGCTCTTGAGTTCAATGCTTTCGGAGCTGTAAAGCGTTCCGTTGATAGTTATTGTTTCTGAAAGTGTTGAATAGACAACTGTTTCAACCGTAACTGTCGGATCATCTTTTTGAGCGCCGCTTCTTTTATTAGATGCTTTTGCTTCATCCCAAACGAATAGCTTTAGAAGAGTGAGTGTTACAACCGTTCCTATGAGAATTAGGGGTAGTAAAGATATTTGAATAAAACGTTTCACTTGTCGGTTAATCCCAAAAATTTACACATAATAACGCATTAACAAGTACTATCAATCCCCTTAATAACACATTTCATTCAGAGATCTATGAAAAACAAAAACCAAAATACAGAAAGATGTTGTAATTCTAACACAGAACAAGAGTTCTTTATGTCTGTTATGTATTATGATAGGACTAATCAGGAATTAACGGAATACTTTGCATACCTGTATAGTCTGTTGATTTTACTCGCTATTCAACTAATGTTTTGGCATGTTGAACAATAGTAAAAAAGACAAGTCCTTTTAAATTTCTTGTTTGTTCAATAAAAGTAAGACTTACACAACTGGCTTAGACAATAATAATAATCACAGGATCATCAATGATAAAACAGTTGTTTGGAGGCGATACCCATTTTATTACATTGTACCAAAACTGAGGGATCTGAAAGTAGTTCTCAGCATTGTTGTATTGCTCTTTTTCGAGATCGTAACATTGATTGTATTGATCAGGCGGACCGCCCGGAGTTGTTTCTCCATCACGCCACTGATTGGAATAGATAACCCATTCATCGGCAAATGCAAACACCTTTCCCTCTCCGACTTCCATCGCAACCGCTGCATTCAAGCCTTCTTCGGAAGCAACTACTACCGAACCGTCAGGAGCGTTAATGCTATAACCCCACATAGCGCCTACTTGGCTAATATTTTCTGAGATTTCATGTGCCGGATTCCATCCGTAAATAGGAACGGTATTGCCCCAACACCAGCAATTGGAACAAGAACCCGAATTATTTAAAAACTGGTCGTTGTTGTAAGAAATTCCTGATATCGGAGTCAACAGACTGTTGATTACTGCAACTTCTTGTGCTGACTGTTGTCCGGTGTAACCTGTCAAGGTTATCATGCCTCCGCCGTTTTCGACCCAGGCTTTGAGTGCTGTGACTTCCTCATTCGAATACTGCCAAAACGGTCCGTAAGCAGTATCAGCTAACAATTGGAAAATAATTATATCATATTCTGTTAGAAAATTTTCTGTTAGCTGAACCCTATTTTCAAACATGGTTACATAGCATGAACTTTTTGTGTTGAGCCATTCAACAAAAGCTGTGACATCGTTCTCATTGGCTGTACTGTCAGATGTGCCGATAACGGCCAGCCTTAGACAATAGCAGTGTCCATTTTCGTCACATATTTCCTGCTTAATATTTTCGGTGTCAGTATCGGCGTCAGCATCGGCATCTGCGTCAGCATCGGCATCTGCATCAGAGTCGGCGTCAGTATCTGAATCTGTGTCCGTATCAGTATCTGCATCTGCGTCTGTATCAGTATCTGCATCTGCGTCTGTATCAGTATCTGCGTCTGTGTCCGTATCCGCATCTGTGTCAGCATCACCTGACGATTCTGTATCGGTTTTACCTGAAGTCTCACTTGGTATGTGAGGAACAGGTCTTATGCTTGTATCCGAACAGAATGCTGCAATCTCTGCGATAAATAATAGAATAATTGATTGAGTAAGTCTTTTCATAATTCAAGCCTCCAAAATTTAATAAACAAAGAGCTTAAAGTTATTCTAGAGGATTGTGCACATATTTAAAATGTTTTTATAGAATGAACAGGAATGACTCCTATAGTTACTTTAGAAACATCAAAAAGAGTACTTTTCTAGAAGGCAACTCCCATAAAAATAGAAGGGCCGTGTCCCCATGAGTGATTTCCGTTAAAAGTAATTAAATATCTGCTTTCTATGTGAACTCTCATAAAAGTGTTCTTTAGAATTTCCAGACCAATCACAGGGAATATATCCCAACCGACAACACCTTCTCCGCTACAGAACTCGTCACCATAAACATCTATTTCGCAAGACTTCATTCTGTTGCCGATAAAGAATCCGAAGCCTCCCCCGATATAGGGGCTAACCTGAGATTTCAGAAGGTATCCGGCGAGAGACATGTTAAGGGAAAAATGGAATGCGTCTCCTGGATCTCTATTCGCCAGAGAAAAACCGGCATTGGTTATCATTAAAAGTTGGCTAAACTCAAAGCGAGCGTTAAACAGAATACTCATATAGCTGTATATATTGTCAAAAACCCCAAAAGTTTGACCTATTGCAAGTCCAAAATTCCGCTGAAAGCTGTCATTTTTTTCGTTTGGTTTAGAAACAACTTGTTTTGTTGAATCAGAAGTTGCGTTCGTTATAGTTACAGGTTCTGTTTTATAGCTTTGTACGGCTTGAGCAATCGATGATGCCAAAACCTCCATTGCTTGAGGACGACTTCGCTCATTGGGAGAAGTAACTTTTTTGTCTATGATTTTTGCTCCGTTAGAAAGGTGCAGGCTTAGATTAACTGTCAGCATCTCTCCAAGTTGAGCTACTGAACCTGTGATAAAAAAGCGGCATCCCGCCCCCACTGTTGAGAGTGACATAGATTCCAATGATAGCGGATGATTTAAGGTTTTCGCCGATAATTCTTCTTCTGATGAAATCTGTGCTTGGTCATTTGGAGCGTCTACTGTAGGCGGGGTTGTTACCGAGAGTTTCAAATCATTTCCAAATACAATTGTAATGCCGTGTCTTTCAATGAGTTGCGATAAAATCATTTCAACAGCTGTAACTGTTTGATTGTCGGTATTTACCTGAGTAAGCGGAAACAATAAGGCTGTATTCTCAGATGCTGTGGATACCTTTGAAATAGTAATAGAAGCGAAAAATAGAATGTAAACACCAAATGCAAAACAGTCTCTTTTTTTTCTCATCACTCATCTCCCTTTTTTTTAAGCTATTCTTTGTCCGAAATAATAACTATCAAAAAGTATACCAGAGTTATGACATCCTTTGTGTGTTGAGATTTCTATTTATTACTAGGAATTCAAATAGAGTTGTCTTCAACAAGAAAAATTATGTGTTGTTTCAAAGACACACTGTGACAAAAAAATCACATCATCACAGTGAAAGAAAAGTTTTTGTGAAAGGTTAGATTGTAAGACTTGGCAAGGAAAACAGAATTGGGAAACTACTATCGATCCAGATAATCCATAAGCCAGGTCATAGCAGGACGGAAAGAGCCGTCAGCGCGGACCAGTCCGGTTCCGTCCCTCCAGGTTGATCCTACTATATAGCCCCATATTGTTATACCGACTATTTGCGGATGTTCATAGAAAATCGGAAATTGTGTTTGCATTACCTGAAGTTGTTGCTGGTCATCTGTTTTTTCTATATCGTATTCAGAAATATAAATTGGAAGCCCCATATCCGCAATGCGCTTCAGGTTACTTGTTAATTCGTTGGTTGACAAATTGGCCAATCCGTGTGCTTGAAGTCCAAGAGCATCAACAACTCCGGCGTTTACAGCAGGAGTAGCCATACTGATAAACTGAGATGTATTCCATATTAATACATTGTAATCATTTAATATTAATATGGCGTTTGGACAATACTGATGAGCCAATTCAAAGGAACGAATAATCCAATCGTTTCCAAAAGCACTTCGTGCATATTCGGCCGGAGCATGTCCTGGAGTGGCTTCATTAACTACATCGATCAATTCTGTGTTTGGAAATTCGGTACAAAAATCTTTAATCCATTCTTCAATTTCCGCAGCCTGTTCAGATGCACCTAAAGTGGTTATCCATTGAGGATACTGACTGCCCCATACAAAAGTATGTTGTTTGAAAGGAATGTTGTTTTGCTGTGCAAAATTATAAGCGTTTCTAACGCCGTTCCAGTTATAATTATCTCTGTTTCCTTCAACTGATCCCCATTTGCCTTCGTTTTCGGGGGTAATTTGATCCCAATATTGCATGAAATCAGAACGAACAGCTCCTCGAGTAGTGATGTTTCCGACAAACTTTTTATGCGGTGTATCACTATCTGTATCTGCATCCGTATCCGTATCTGCGTCTGCATCCGCATCTGCATCTGCGTCTGCATCCGCATCTGCATCCGTATCTGCATCGGTATCAGTGTCAACATCAGAATCAGTATCTGCATCTGAAGTTGGATCCGTATCAGGAATAGTTGCACCTTGGCAACATCGTTGATCATTTGGGCAAACTCCTTCCATTACAGTTCCTCCCCATGACATACAATGATCCAAGCATTCATATTGGCAACTCTCGTCAGCATCAGTGTCGGAATCAGTATCGGAATCAGTATCGGAATCAGTATCGGAATCAGTATCGGTATCAGTGTCAGCATCAGTATCTGCATCGGTATCAGTGTCGGTATCTGTGTCCGTGTCGGAATCAGTGTCTGTATCAGAATCTGAATCAGCATCGGCATCTGTGTCTGTGTCTGTGTCAGAATCGGCATCGGTATCGGTATCAGTGTCAGCATCGGTATCGGTATCAGTGTCAGCATCGGTATCAGCATCAGTATCGGTATCTGTGTCAGCATCAGCATCGGCATCGGTATCTGTGTCTGTGTCTGTGTCAGAATCGGCATCGGCATCAACATCCATTGATGAATCATTAAATTGATTATCGTCATAGGGCAGGTCATTTTCTGCACATGCAAACAAAGCTGTACAAGTAAAAGCAAAAACCAATAAAAATTTCATAGCAGTCTACCTTTCATTACAAGCAGGATTGTCCTGCATCCTTATTCGATAAGAACAGTGGGGTGTTTGGAAGTTAAGAGGGTGGATAAAAGAAAAGAATTTTTATTGTATTGTGTAGAAAACTAACAAGCGGTCATCTCAAAATTCCGCAAATTATACCAATTGTTATCCATCTCAAAAGTCCTGTTAAGAACAAATAGAGCAATGTAATCGATGGGTTAATCTCTTCGGAAAACTCAATACCGGCGTTCGTTCGTTTGCGGCATGATATCAACCTATACCCTACATCAATTTGCCTCGTTTGCTGTGTTTTGAGATGGAAACTAATACTACTTGATCATATACGAGATACTTCATTTGGATACCTTCCTTC
>CAYWLQ010000038.1:0-36475 GCA_964458775.1 uncultured Myxococcales bacterium
ACCAAGCCCGCCGGGCTTAACGACGCAGTCGTTCATCCTGACCGCGTCCCCTCGTGGGCGCGGCGGTTTAGAGCGGCAAGGTTGTCAGGTCAGGAAAAAGAAAGCCGTATCAGAACCGTCAGCACCAAGCCCGCCGGGCTTAACGACGCAGTCGTTCATCCTGACCGCGTCCCCTCGTGGGCGCGGCGGTTTAGAGCGGCAAGGTTGTCAGGTCAGGAAAAAGAAAGCCGTATCAGAACCGTCAGCACCAAGCCCGCCGGGCTTAACGACGCAGTCGTTCATCCTGACCGCGTCCCCTCGTGGGCGCGGCGGTTTTTCTATCTGTTACAAAATCAATTTTTCTTTTGTTCTTCTTCGTGGATAGTTAAATAACTGATTCGCCTGCCTACAGCAGCAGCGTTGCTCTTTTTGCCTTGTTGTTCGTAAAGATTCAATGCTTCTTTGTACAGACGAATAGCCTTGGCGGGTTGTTGTTCTCGCTCGGCATATATTGCAAGTCGATGCAAGGCATAAGCTCTTTCTTTGTCATCTTTGATCTCGCTGTATAAAGCTGCTGCTTTTTCCATTCCTTTTCTGGCAGCACTTAATTTGTCAGTAGAGTATTCTTCGTTTGCCAGAAGAACTAGAACATCTGCTACGGCCTGTTTGTCCTTGGCAGTCTCAAAAACTGAGAAAGCTTCCTGATAGAGCTTGATCGCATCATCAGATTTCATCTTTCTAGAAGCCAACCTGCCTTTTTCCATTGAATAGTGTCCTATCAATATAGAATTCTTAACGTTGCCTTTAATAGTCTCAGCCTGCTCGAACTGTCTTTCCGCTGCCGGATAATCTCCTCTTCGAGTCTCAAGGCATCCTACAGCAACAAAGGTTTCAAACCTGCCGTCATCATTTTTTTGTACATGAAAAACAGCCAGAGCATCTGCAAAGTGTCGTCTGGCTTCTATTTCATTATCTCCATACATAGCTGATTTTCCGCGAAGCAGCATAAAATGTGCTGCGGCTGTTTCCAAACCGCTAATTCCTTCGGTTTTTTTTAGACCGTCAGAAATTATGCGCTCAGCTGCAGAAAGCTCTTCTTCTCTCAAGTATGCTTTGGCATCTTCCAATAGTTGTTCAATAACTTTTTTGTCAACATTGTCTATTGTTGTTTCGGTTATTTCATTTTTGAGGGTGGGTGATGCTTTGTTCTGACCGGACTGCTGTGCATCTTTAGATTCCTGAGGCAAACCGCAACCCTGTTGAGAAATAGCAAAAATAAAAAATAGAACAAAAAGACTTTGCGTCATTTCAAAAAGAACCTCCTATACCTAGTGTAAAGTCCATTGAATACATGGTCTTTTCATAAGGTTGAATAAAAAACAGAACGCATCCGGTCAGCAAAAAACCGCTGCCGCTTGCCAATAGTGCTGCCGCTATCGGTGCTTGAAGTGCATGCATATCTTGAGATAATTGCATGCCGACTCCTGCACCCAAAACTGCTGCACCGGAGAGTGCAAGAGTCCAAGCCGCCCAATCTTTGTACCAGGGCCGTCGTCTATTGTTTTTTAAATTATTTTGATTTTTTGGAAGAGAGCTATTTATGTTTTCAGCGAAAAGAACTTGTGCTGCCTTTGTCATATGATTTGTAGTAATCTCCGATACATTAACAACATATTGTCTAATGCTTGTTCCTGATTTTGCATTGAATAGTTTGATCTTCAACAAGTTGTTTTTTAAGATTAGGACAAGTAGTTCAGAAGAGCTGAAGGCTTGTGCCAAATATGAAAGTTCTTCATTTAGATATTCTTCGGATATACTGCTGTCTGAAATATCAGATAACGATTTTAAGACGACATCATTACTGAGAAACTCAAGCTTTGTTTGTGATAACAGAATAGGATTGAATCGAACTGATTCGTTAGGGAAGACTTCTACTCTTTGTACTAACGGTGCTGCTTTTCCGCATTGTGATGTTACAAAAAGATTGCCGGATAACACTTTAAAGGTAAATTTATTTTCGCTGTCAGAAGATTGCACTACTTGTCCGTTGACAAGAATTTTACATCCTTTTTTTTTCAGTATCGTAATCTCAGCATCTTTTTTTTCGTAAAACAATTTGGCTTTTTGTTCAAAAGCGCTGCACAACCATGGCGGAAATTCTGATAGTGACGGTGCTATGTCTTCAAATGCAACAGCTTCCATGAGAAGTTTATCAAATAGTTCGGTATCATTCTTTTTGTGAGCTATTACTGCACGATGGAGTATAGATTTAAAAACTAGCTGTCTAAATTGAGGAAAAAATGCAAATGTTTCGGGATGGGATTTAAAATGATTTGATGCATTCGAAAAGATTCGGTCAGCCTCCTCCAATTGGCCTTTAAAAAAGGCAGATTCGCCTGCATCAAAAATGTCGATCCATTGCTTTGAAGAAAACATTTGGGGAGGGTCTATCAATCCCAATTGCTTTGTGAGATCTTTTCCTCTAACAAAGGATTGATTTGTTTTCTTAGTAAACGCATCCATCATGTCATCGGAAAGATCTCCTCCTAAATCTACAATAACGATAGGTATAGGTTCGGCCGAAATTCTCCCTGTAGGCAACAACAACGCAAAAAAAACAATAGCAATAAGGTGTTGGTAATTACCGTTCATTGTGAAACATGTCTCTTTCTCAGCAGCCATAAAACAAGAGCCCCTGTTTCGAGTCCAAATGACAAACCAAGCACACCTATTCCTCCTCCTTTTAAAGAATGAACGTTTCTACAAGCATCATCAGCACACTTCCCGTCCATATAGAGAAATATCGCTCCGGTAACAGCCGCAGATATCCCTGTAAAAGCCAAAGCTACTGCTGATCTAACTTTGAGTTTGTAGCGTCGGTTTTCTAGAAATGAAGCACTGTAAAACGGTGCTCCGTTTTTGCTTGAAAGCGGTTCTGAGGATTCAGAAATACTTACCTTTGAAAAAGAGGGCAGGGGCGACTTAGCAACAAAAGCATTCATCCAAGGAATGCGTGCATTGATTACATTTATGTCTGATACAATTTGAGATGTAAAAACCTTAAGTTGCGTAGGCGTACAAAGAGCCGATTTTTCAAAAAATAATATAAGAAACACCAATACTGTTGTCGCCTTTTTGCAACAGAGCATTGTAAACATATTCGGCTGATGGAATTTACTCTTCATCATGCCTCAACCTTTGCTTTCAACTTCGCTTAAGGTGCGAGGTGTTCAAAAGCGTTGTTAGTCTTTTCAATTCATATGTTTTTCGACAAGAGCGGCTATCCCCGGTACAGCCTGAGTTACATTCTTTTCCGCTATTTTACGCAACCCGTTATATATTTTTTTAAGGGCTGTCTTGTCGGACCTAGCCATAATATCATCAGTAATTTTTAAGAGATCATTAGCAAGAGCAGCATCTTTGGGAAGCACCCATCTTTCAAAAGAGGACGATCCTGATGCTTTAAAATTATCAAAATACTTATCTAAAACATTAACAAAATCATTCAATAAATGCTCGACGGCTTCTTTAACGATAGTAGGTTTAAGTGCCTTAAATGCTTTGTATCCGGTTTTAATAACTACACCGGTTATTCCCGATTTTGATGCAACCTCATTGTCGACCAACTTTACGCAATCTTCAACCACAACAGATCTCATTTGCGGTTCTAATAATTTGTCTTTTAGAGATCCCATGACAACCCTCCTAAACAAAAAAAGAGAAAACTCTGTGATTCCGGTAGCAGCAATAGCAGCAAATATCAAGACAGAGGTTGTATTAGATATACAGGATAAAACATTTTTTATAAAGATTGGGCTGCAGAGCCCAATTACCGGTTCTTAATCAACAAAGAACTCTGAGCATAGGTGTCTGCGGCGAACATCGGTTTGTTCGGTTCCTCAAAATCTAACACTCTGATTGTATCATACAAGATGAGTGTGAAATCGACTCCTATACAAACACTAAATTGCCCTGCATTTGTCAAAAAATAAAGTTAACAAAAAAATAGCGACAAAAGATGTAAAATTGGCACAAGGAGTATAGTAGCTATTGTGTTTACAATTGTAACAGCAAGGTTTTATGTGAATGTATAGCTGTATTTATGAGCAGGTGTTTTTTTCATATATTTAATTTATATCTAGTATATCTTTTCGTAATTGGATATAGCAAACAGCTATGGGATTTTTTGATTTTCTTTCAGCAGAAAAAAGGTTTGAGAAAAAGATTGAGCGTGAAGTTCAGAGCGCCAATAACAAATTCAAACCAAAAGATTATAGGCAAATTTCGCTTCAAAATGTTATTGCAGAAGCCAAGAAAGGCAATTCAAAAGCCAGAGCCGGGTTGCTGGCCAGGTTTTGTGTTGTTGCAGACCCGACAATTGAAGACGAAAAAGAAAAAGAGTGGGTTTTTGACGCCTTAGTAGATATTGGAGAAAGCGCACTGCCGGAAATTCGCCGTGCGTTAAGAAATCAAGCCAGTATTACGTGGGTTCAAAGAATTCTAAAAAATATTGTTTCTCTTGATGAATATCGCGCTGAAATGTTAAGCATTTTAAACGATTTTGATACTGAATACGAAAAAAACCCTGATAGAAAGCTTCAAACCATTATGGCGTTGGAAGAAGTTGTAAACGAAGAGGTTGCTATAGCCCTTATCCGATTTTTAGATGATGTCGATGAAACCGTTCGTTATCAAACGGTTTCTGCTTTGGTTAATAGCGGTTTTGAAGGTTCTAGAGAACCGTTATTAAAAACTATGTGCGAAGATGAGAGTATTAGGGTTAGGAATCAGGTAGTTGAAGCATTTGCAAGGCTCGGTTGGCTGACAACAGGATGTAAAAAGAAGGTCGATTCTGTTTTGCCCAAAGGTTATATTCATGACAAAACGGGCAAAATTATGAAGTTAGGTAATGTGTAGAATAAACAATTGTTATGTATTTATACAAATCGCACGGGTTTTTCGGCGATATAGGGTTTACATATTCGAAACGTTTATCTACAATTCTTTGATTTTGGAACTCTAAATAGGAGAAAAAAAGATGGGCAGAAAAATCATTCTCACGATTTTTGTAGTCGGAACCCTTTTCACGCTTTCCGGTGCTAAATGCAGCAGAGAGCATGTGCAGTCAGTGGAGATGATGAACAAGTGTGTGGAATATCACAGAAGGCAGCTTTTTCCTCAAGCTGTTAGAGATTGTACCAAGGCAATTAGTTTAGACCCTGACAATGAAAAAGCTCATCACAATCTTGCTATGGTATACATTGATACAAAAGAATACGAACAATCTGCGCGTCATCTGTCCAAAGCAATATCTTTGGATGGTACAATAGCGTTGTGGCACTATCAATTGGGTCAAGTTTATCAATGGGCAGGCAAGCCGGAGCAGGCGCTAGCTTCTTTACAAAAAGCGATAGAGTTGGACCCAAGCTTATTCAAGGCTCATTATCGTATGGGAGTCATTTACGAAGAAATCGACGATCCGCAAAATGCTCTTCAAAAATACACAGATTCTTTAATGAAAAATGCCAGGTTTTTCGAGGCATATAGAGAGCTGGGTGCGTTGTATGCAGATTTCCACTTTTTGGCTCAGGCCGAACAAGTATTCTCTGAGGGAATAAAAGCATTGGACGGTCGAGGTGACGAGTTAGCCGTGCTTTACCATAGAAAAGGTACAGTTTTGGCGGAGAAGGAAGAATACGAAGCTGCAGTTGCTGAGTTTAGAAAAGCATTGGAAATGAGACCGAACATGGAAGATGCAATGTTCAGCTTGGGATGGAGTTATTCCTATACCAATCCGGAGAACGCAAAAATTTGGTTACAAAAGTTTATGCAAAGTGCCGGACAAAAAACCAGACCGGACTATCTTGCAGCCGCTTCTGCCAGATTGGCTGAGATAGAAGTCGGAACTCCGTATAAATAGAACTCATTAATTTATAGATATAAAAACAAATTGGTAAATTCGGGCGATAAAAATTGAGAATAGAAGACACTGCCAATTTTGAGAGGTTTAAAAAGCGATTTTCAAAAACTGCAACAAACCTGCAGTTTTTGGAGGTCGCTTTGTTTGATCTCAAATTGCTTGACAGCAAAGATTGGCTTAATTGGTTTGCTTCTATTGACGATAAAACAATGGTGTACGGCGAATCTCGCGAGGATGGAGACAAGTTATGGACGAAGAAAGCCGAAACGAAAAGAAAAGTGCGCAGTTGGGTTCCGTGGATGTTGAGTCGGTGCCGGATAGAAATATGACGCCGAAACTTGACGAATTGTTTACAGCCGCGATGGAGGCTGAAGAACAGGCTGACGAGGCGGGGATATCAGCATGGGAAGCTGCATGGCAAGAATCGCCCGGACACCCGGATGTGCTGGATGCTTTAGAGAAACTGTATGAGAAAACTCGAAAATGGCCGCAGTTTGCTGATTTTTTAAAAAAGCAGACCAACGCTGTTTCTGACAATGCAAGAAAGATTTACTTGCTTATGTGCCTTGCTCGTGTTTATGACCAACATCTCAATCAAGATGTTATGGTAGTGAGCACATATCAAGCTGTTCTCAAAGTAAATGATAAATATTTACCGGCACTGAATGCTATCATAGACAAATATGAAAAAATGGAACGTTGGCCTGACCTTGTCAAAATGATGAAGGTAAAGGGTGAGGTTGTAACGTCTCCTGAGGAGAAGATTAGTGTTTGGCTGGTGGTTGCAAAGCTTTTCTTGAATCGGTTTTCAAACCAAGCTGAGACCATTAAGGCTTTTGAAGAAGTATTGGCCGTTGATCCATACCACAGTGAGGCGATCCAATATCTTAAAGAGATGTACGAGAAACGCCGTGACTGGGAAAAACTGGTCAGCCTTATGAAAAGAGAGGTTGAGCAGCTTCCTGATGCATCTGAGCGCGTTGCCGGACTTATTAGCATTGCAGAATTAACCACAGAGAGAATACGTCGTCCTGAGATTTGTATTGAGAGATGGGAAGCTGTATTGGTTGAAGAATCAGAAAATGCTGCGGCCTTAGCTCAGTTGGCGTCTCTATATGAACGAGCCAAAGACTGGGATAAGTTGGCCGGGGTACTTTCTAAACAGCTGGAATTGGGATTGGATGGAAATGATAGAATACAAGTTCTTCAGAAGTTGGGGCAGGTTTACGGCGACAAGTCTGAAGACAATGAAAAGGCAATAGCGGTTTGGAAAGAACTGCTTGCTGTTAATCCCAGTGATAGAAGGGCCGAGGAGCAGTTGAAAAAACGCTATCTGGCGCTTCAGGACTGGGAATCTCTTGAAGATTTCTATTCTTCCAGCGGAAAATGGGATGAGTTTATTCGAATTCTTGAGCGAGAAGCAGACAAAACTGAGCTTTCTGTAGAGAATAGAATCTCCCTACAATTTAAAATTGCAGAGCTTTGGTTAGAAAAGAAAGCTCGCCCTGATCGAGCAGCTCGTTGTTATGATGCTATTTTAGCTTTGGATTCGCAAAATTTGGCTGCAGCTGAAGCTTATATTCCCATTTTAGAGGAAAACAAAGAATCGTCGAAGTTGGCGGATGTGTTGGAGGTTAGACTCGGTCATTTGGATGACGAAGCCGAAAAACTGAGTCTCATACGACGTATTGCTACTATTGCAGAAGAAGAAATTGGGGACAAGGATAAAGCTTTTAAGGGATTTCTACGTGCATTTAAGGCTGTTCCCAATGATGAAACAGCAGTGTCAGATCTCGAAAGGTTGGCTGCTGCATCAAATTCCTGGGAGACGGTTGTTTCTGCGTACTCTGAGATAATGTCGTCGGCTAAAGGTGAGGATATTGCCCTTAAGCTTCGATTAGCTCGAATTCTTGATGAAGAATTGGGCCGTCAAGATCAAGCCTTAGAGCATTACAGCGCTATTTTGGCAAAAGAGCCGAAAAACGCAGATGCGCTTGCTGCATTGGAAAAACTTTACGCTCATATGGGGCGTTATGAAGAGCTTCTTGATATATATGCCAGACGCTTGGAGATGGCGGAGGATGATTCAGAGCGTCAGGAAATTCTCTATAATCAAGCCATGCTGTGGGAAGAAGAGGTTAAGGATAACAAAAAGGCTGTCGAAGTATTGGAAAGCCTGATCAAAATGGCAGGCGACGATGTTCGATCTTTATCTGCTTTAGATAGATTGTATACAGCAGAAGAGAATTGGAATGCATTGATTGATGTTATTAGACGTCAACTGGCACTGTCTGTAATGGAGCAAGAACGCGAGCTGGATCTCAAATTTCGCCTTGGTCAGGTAGCCAAGAAGCAGATGAAAGATCCGATAACAGCACTTGAGTGTTATAGAGAAATTGTTGCTTTGGAGCCGGATCATGAGGGTGCTGTAGCTGCATTGGAGGAGATGACTCGCGAACCCGATTGCCAAGTTGAGGCAGCTCGTATTTTGTTGTCTTATTACGAAGATAGAGAAAAATGGAACGATCTCGTCGAGGTAATGGAGATACTTGTCAAGAACAGCGAAGATGCGCTTGAGAAATACGAACTCCTATTAAAAATAGGCGAAGTGTTTTCGGATAAATTAGTATCACCTGAAAGAGCTTTTGTTGCCTATTCGAGAGCTTTTAGAGAAAACATTGGAGATCTTGAAGTTCTGGAAAGAATAGAGGCCATTACCACGGTTCTTGACTGTTGGGATGAGATGGTCGCACTGCTTTCAGAAGGCGGAAGAACGGCTTCTGATTCTGAAATAAGAAAAGATTTATGGCTTCGAACTGCCCGAATATATGAAACACACTTAGATAACGTGGACAAGGCAATTGACGCATACAGCCACGTTTTAGAATTAGATTCTCGTGAGTTGGAGGCTATAGAAGCTCTGGAGAGCATATATAATAGAACTGACCGATGGAGAGAACTTATCGGCATTTATCAGTCGAAAGCAGAGATCGCCGCAGGAAATGAAGAAAAAGAAAAAATATTTATGCAGATGGCGATGATATATGAAGAAATGCTGGAAAGTCCCAATGATGCTGTTTTGTGTTTAAAACAAGTTTTAGCTTTTGATGCACAGAACGAAGGAGCGCTGAAAGAGTTGGACAAACTGTTTGTTCAGCAGGAAATGTGGCACGACTTGGCTGATAATCTCTCAGCGCAGCTTGGTATATGCGAAACAGATGAAGACCAGGTTGCTCTTAATCTGAGATTGGCTGAGCTTAGAGAAACAAAATTGGACGAAATTGGGGCTGCAATAGAAATATACAAAGATGTTTTGAAAATTGATCCGGAAAACAGTGTTGCTATTGATGCGATGGAACGGATTATTTCAAATCCTGAATTTAAAAGAGATGTTGCTGAGATTCTTGAGCCGATCTATCAAGAAATGGCTGCGTGGTCTAAACTTGTGGGTGTTTATCAAATAATTGCAGATACAGAAGAAGAGGCGAGTCGTAAGGTTGAGCTTCTTCACAAAATAGCAAACCTTTATGAGGCTCAAGAGGATGAACCTGAGAAGGCTTTTGCAACTCTGGGAAAAGCATTGTCGATTGATCCTTCTGATGAGCAAACTCAAGAGGAACTGGAGAGGCTAACTCGGGTATTAGTGCTGTATGAAGAATTGGCCGGACTGTTTTCTGAAGTTGTACAAAAGACTGACAATTTTGAGCTAAAGGCCTCATATCATCTGAAAATTGCCCGTATTTACGAAGAACAACTTCATAATATGGAAGAGGCTATTAAGCATTATCGTACTGTACTTGATACAGACCCGTTAAATATTGAGGCTGTCACAGCCTTAGAGGATGCCTATCAGGTTACAGAGAACTATGAGTCGCTGGCAGGGACCTATTTGAGAAAAGTGGAAATGGTAGAGGATGCTGAAGAACAAAAAGAATTGTTGTTCAAAGCAAGTCAGATATATGAAGATATTCTAGAAAAACCTGATAAGGCAATTGAAGTTTATGGACGAATATTAGAAATAGATGAAGATGATCTTCAAGCTGTTGTCCAATTGGAGTCTCTCTATCTACAAATGGAGAAGTGGACAGAGCTGCAAGAAATTTACAACAAAAAAGTCGACTTAGTAGAAACACCGGAAGAAAAGCGAGATGTATTGTATGTCCTCGGTGCCATGTACGAACGAGAAGTGGGTGATGTCGAAAAGGCAATAAATACCTATCAGAGAGTGTTGGAGTTTGAACCTGATGACATCCAATCCATACAACGACTTGATATTTTGTATTCAGAAAAAGAAGCATGGCATGATTTGCTTTCTATCCTTGAAAGAGAAGTAGAATTAGCAGATGAACCGGATGAAATTGTATCGTTTAAATATAGAATAGGCGAACTTTATGTAAAACATCTGAGTGATATTGATAGAGCCATTGAGCAGTTTAATGAAATATTAGAAGTGCAACCTGATCATGAACCGACGCTGAATGCTTTGGAAGGCTTGGTATCTAATGACAAAGGAGCAATGGCGGCAGCAGATGTTTTAGAACCCATATATCAAAATCTCGGCGAATGGCGAAAACTAGTCGGTGTATTTGAGGTTAAGCTTAAGCATAGTGAAGATGTAGAAACTAGAGTCTCGTTGCTTCATCAGATGGCGGAGCTGCTTGAGAGTGATTTGCATTTGGATTCTCCAGGAGAAGCTTTTGATGTTTATGCTAGGGCTATGGCGGAAGATCCAATGAATGAGCTTACTCTTGCTAAATTGGAGGACTTGGCTTCTCAGTCAAATAGATGGCGCGACTTGGCTAAGCTTTTTGATGCTCAACTTGAATCCGCTGAAGATGACGGGCCGGCAATTGAGTTGGCTTTGAAAGCTGGTGCGATTTATGAGGAGAGTCTCAACGAGATGGATGAGGCCGTAAATCGCTATCGCAAGGTCCTTACCTTGGATGACAGCAACGAAAATGCGCTTGTTCGCCTTGATCAACTGTTTCAGCTTCAGGAAAGATGGGAGGATCTGACTGCGATATTGGAGAAAGAAGCAATGATTGCTGAATCTCCCGAAGATGCCCTTGAGTTGCGTTTTCGTATGGGACAAGTGTTTCAACGTGAACTTGGATTTGTTGACAAGGCTATAGAGGTATATAAAGACATTTTGACCGCCGATCCTACCCATGAGTCTTCCACGGCATCTTTGGAAATGCTCTTTGTAGAGGGCAATTTCCGTAGAGAAATTGCCGAAGTATTGGAGCCGATATACAAAATGCACTCTGAGTGGGAGAAACTTGCTTCAATATATGAGGCAGAGTTGGACGGTTTAGAGGATATTGAAGAACGTGTTTCTTTAATGCATAGGATTGCCGAGCTTCAAGAAGAACGTGCAATGGATTCAGTCGAAGCTTTTAATTGGTATTGTAAGGCATTTAGAGAATCGCCTCTGAATGAACGCTCACGAGAAGAAATAGAAAGGCTTGCTGCAAACATTGACGGCTGGGCGGAATTGGCTGAGCTATATCAAGACACGTTTGAAAAAGCTGACGAAAAAGATATTAAGATTTTATGTGCTAAGCAGTTGGCTCAGATTTCTGAAGAACAGCTTCATGATATTGCGAGAGCAGAACAAGCATATCGCAGTTGTTTAGATCTCGGAAATGATGATATCAGTGTCCTTACCGCTTTAGATAGAATTTATATGCAGTATATGGAGTGGGAGAGACTTACTGAAATTCTTAAAATGTTGGCAGATGTTTCCATAGAGATTGACGATAAAGTCGAATACATGTTTCGCTTGGGTTCAGTCTTGGAAGCCGAGCTTAATGAGATAGAGCAGGCTCGCCTATGGTTCCATAAAGTGGTCGACGACTTAAATCCCGGTCACATGGAATCGTTGGAAAAACTCGAATCAATATATGCAGATCAGGATAATTGGAAATCACTTTTTGATGTGTATTCAAAAATGAAAGAAGCTGTGGAATCTGATGAGGAAACAGCCGAACTTTTGTCAAAGATGGCTGTATTAGCTTCGGAATGTTTGGATGATATTAAACAGGCGGGTGTTTTGTGGGGACAAGTTTTGGATATTAGAGGAGAGGATGCCTATGCTTTAGAATCATTGGCTTCTCTTTATTCAAAACAGGAGAATTGGAGTGATTTGGTTGATGTGCTTGAGCGTGCAGTAACGGTGGCGGAAGATGATGAATCCAGAGTAAGAATATATAGTCAGCTTGGAACCGTTTGGGGAGAATGCCTTAACCGTGACAAAAATGCGCTTGAGAATTGGGAGAACGCTCTCAGTATTGACCCTGAAAATATGACAGCGCTTAAAGCTATCGCCAAAATTCATGAGGCCAATAAAGAGTGGGATAGGTTGCTTGAAACCCTGGATAACATAATTCGTGTCGGGTCGGCTTCGTTTGATGAGGAGGAAATTAAGGGGTATTATGCAAAACAAGGTACTATTTATTCTGAAATACTAGAGAGACCGCAGGATGCTATTGATTGTTGGAGGAACGCCCACGATGTAAATCCTGCGGATCTTAGTGTTTTTGATGCGCTGGAAAAACTCTATGTTGCTGAGGAAATGTGGGAAGAGATGGTAGAGTTGCTTAGTGAGAAGGCATCTTTATTGTCAGGACAAGAACGAATAGAGACATTTTTGCATCAGGCTCAAATCTATGAGGAAAATTTAGGGGATGTTTTGAGGTCTAAGCCTTCTTATGTGGGAATACTGGAGGTTGACCCGCTTCACGACAGTGCATTTGAAAAACTGGTTTATATTGAGACAGAAGAAGAAACATGGGAAGAGCTAACCCAGTATTATTATGCTCGCTTGGGTTATATTGAGAATGTTTCTAAACGTATCGAGATATATAAAGCAGTGGCGGATATTTTCGAAAATCGTTTAGAACAACCTGATAATGCGTTTATTGTTATGCTTCGTGCGTTTGAAGAAGATTATACCAGTGATGAGACAACTGATTATCTAGAGAAGTTGGCTTCGGTTACAGGCAATTGGCAACAATTATTGGCAACAACAAATCAGGTGTTGTCTGTAGTAGAAAATCGCACAGTGCAAATTAGCCTTTGTCTAAAAATAGGTCGTTGGTATGCCGAAGAATTGGGTAATCCCGAGTATGCAATAGCCTGTTATCAGCGTGTGCTTCAATTAGACAGCGAAAACGCAACGGCTCTAAGTCTTACCGGAAAACTTTATCGCGCCAGTAAACAATGGGATTTGTATGTAGAGGTGTTAAAACGCGCAGTGGAGTTTGAGGAGGACGATGATAAGAAGAAGCAGTTACTGGTTGAACTCGGTGAGACATACGAAGAATATTTGCAGGATATTCCTGAAGCTCGTGCTGCTTATAAACAAGCATTAAATATCGACCCTGGCTTGGAGCGCGCAACTGAAGCTTTGGAAAGAATACTTGGCGGAGCTGAGAACTGGAAAGAGCTAATTCCGGTTCTTCGTCGCAAACTTGAAGTTTTGGAAGATAAGGATGAGATTATTGCAACACATATCCGCATCGGTGAGATATATGAAGACAATCTGTCCGATAATCAATCTGCGGTGGAAGAGTACCGCAAGGCTTTAGACCTCAACGATTCACATGATCCGGCACTTAAGGGATTAGAGAGATTGTATCGGAAACTGGAACGATGGCAGGATCTTATGGACATCCTGGAAATACAGCTTCAGAATGCCGAAAGCGAACGAGAACGTATTGAATTGCTGAGACAGATAGCAGAGATGCTGGAGAAAGAATTCCTCAAGCCGGAGCAAGCAGCTCTGAGGTATGAGGAAATTCTCGACATTGATGCAAAACAGTGGAGTACTTTGGAGGCATTGGAAAATATCTATCGCAACAGCGGTAGATGGCAGGATTTGGTTACTACGCTTGAACGCCACATTGCGGCTATTCCGGAACGAGGCGATAAGGTTCCTTTGTATGAACAAATGGGAGCCGTATGGGCCGGTGAATTAAAGAAGCCCAACAAAGCGATAGAGGTTTATCAGGAAATACTTGATATTGATTCTGATAATACTTTGGCATTGGATGAATTGTCCAAATTGCAAGCGCTTAACCATGACTGGGCAGCTGCTCATGATACACTTAAGAGATTGGCTGATACTGTTAGCGATCCCGACAAGAAGGTTGATCTTTATTATCGTCTTGGAAAAATTAATGAAGAAAGCCTAAAAGATAGAGCGACTGCCGAAGAGCATTTCCGTTCGGCGTTGGATATTGAGCCAGGGCATTTGCCTTCATTGGAGTGTCTCAGAAAGATACATATTGATGAGGGCGATTGGGTGGCGGCGGCAAAGGTTCTTGAATCTGAGCAAGAGTATACGGACAATGACCGCAAAAAGTCCAAGCTGTTGTATGAACTGGGAAGCCTTTATGACGCAAAGCTTAAAGATGAAGAAACAGCAATATCATGGTATGAGAAGGCGCTCAAATATGATGAAGATAACGTGGCGGCTGCCGAACCGCTTGTTAATTATTATATAAAAGAAGAGCGTTATGTGGATGCTGACCCGTTGCTTGATATGTTGATACGGCTTGGACAGAAGAGATCTTCTCAGGAAATACAGGATCTTCAGCGTAAGTCAGGGTTGGTGTCAGACAAATTGGGCAATCTTGATAAGGCGCTAAAAGCATACCAAACTGCCTATGACTTGGATACTTCTCATTTGTCTACATTGCTCAAATTGTCTGATATTTATTATCGAAAAGAAATTTGGGACAAAGCTTTCAAATTTTACCAGATGATTCTTGTCCATCATCGGGAGAAGCAGAAAAAAGAAGAGATTGTAGAAATTTTCTATAGACTGGGACATATCAAATCCGAATTAAAGGAGAGACGTAAAGCTTTAAATATGTTCGACAAAGCTTTAGAAATCGATCCAAAGCACAATCCTACTTTAAAAGAGGTTATTCTACTTCATGATGAAAGCAAGAACTATGAGCAGGTTATTCATTATAAGAAAGAGCTTCTCGACGCTGTTGACGACGAAGAAAAATTCAATCTTTTGGTTGATATAGGTGATATTTGGCAGGAAAAACTGAAGAATACACAAAAAGCAATAGCATCCTATAATGATGCTCTTGAAATCAATCCGAACAGTCGACCTGTATTACACAAAGTTCTGCCTTTGTATCAAACAACCAAACAATGGCAAAAAGTTGTCGATACAATCCAGAGCGTTGCGGAGATGGAGGAAGATCCGATCAAGCTGGGAAGATTGTATTATTCTATCGGTGTTATCTATCGAGACGAAATCAAGAATGCTGATGAAGCTGTGGAGCGCTTTAATCGCTCGTTGGATGCCAGTTTGGAGAATTTAAAGGCTTTTGAAGCTATTGATAGAATACTTACTCAACGAAAAGATTGGAAAAACTTGGAACGAGCCTATAGAAAAATGCTTCACAGAATTGCCGGTAAAGGACGTCCCGAACTGGAGATTAACCTTTGGCATTTCTTGGGAGAAATATATAGAACTCGTATGGGACAATACGAGCCGGCGGCCGAAGCCTTTAAGATGGCGTCCAAATTGGATCCTGATAATGCGTTGAGACATGAGATTCTTGCTGAGCTTTATATCTCTTTACCGAACCGACTGGATGATGCAATCCAAGAATATCAGTGGATGATCAAGCAGAATCCTTACAGTGTAGAGTCTTATAAGGCGCTTAGAAAACTGTACTTTAACAATCGACAATTCGACAAAGCTTGGTGTTTGTGTGCAACTCTATCATTCTTAAAGAAGGCGGATGCAGAAGAACAGCAATTCTTTGAGAAGTATCGCACCAAGGGTATGATAAGAGCACAATCCAGGCTTGATAATGAAGCATGGATGAAGAATCTATTCCATTCCGATGAGTCGATTTTTGTCGGCAAGATACTTGAGGCGACTACCAATGCAGCGAGATCTTTTAAGGTTCAGCCACCCAAAGCATTCGGTTTGAAAAAAGGACAAAAGAGACCGGTTAACGACAATTTAATGTTTGCCAAAACCTTTTTCTACGCTGCCCAGGTTCTTAATATTCCATTGATTCCTGAGTTGTATGTACAAGATGACAAGCAGGGAGGCCTAAATTTCGCGATTACAGAACCTATGGCTTCGGTTTGCGGTGCCAGTCTCTTGACCGGATATTCTCCTCAGGATCTACTCTTTATCGTTTCTAAGCATCTCAATTACTATCGCCCTGAACATTATATTCGTTGGGTATTTCCGACGCACGGCGAGTTAAAAACTCTATTGTTGGCAGCCATGAAAATAGGTATGAGAGATTTCAAACTGCCGGATGACAAGTCGGGTGTTTTAGCGCAGTATGTGCAACAGATTTCATCGAGAATGCAGCCGATGGAAGTTGAGGCATTGGGCAAAGTTGTGAGAAAATTTGTTCAAGCCGGTGAAAACATCGATATCAAGAAATGGATTAATTCAGTTGAACTGACCGGTTGCAGGGCAGGTTTCTTGATGTGTAACGACCTTGAGGTTGCTGCTCGAATGATTCAATCCGAGACTGCTACTGTTGACGAAATATCGCCCAAAGATAAGATCAAAGAACTCGTGCTGTTCAGTGTTTCTGAAGAATATTTCAAGTTAAGAGCAGCATTGGGAATTGCGATCACCGGTTAGCTTATATGATAGAGGGTCACAACGAATTGCTCATTCTTTGATGCTGAGAAAGCTGTACCTATAAATGCTAAGCAGAATCTCAAAATTGTTTGTGATGCTTGTTTGTATTTTCTCTACATCGTTATCCGGCGGATGCGAAAACTGTGCTGATGCATATCATTTATGCGTATCCCAAATACCTGTCGCAGTTCTTGACAGCTTCAGCTACGAATATACCTGTATGTATCCGACCATGACAGTAGGTGATGCTCGCGCTTATTGTGAGTGCCAAGCAGAATATGATGCATGCATGAATGACTAGACCTCTTAAGCAGCAGCTTTCGCAAAAACAGGCAAAAAACAACTGGTATTCTAAGTATTATCAGCGTATAAGGCATTTCTTCTCGGTGCGGCCTTCCAGGTTTATTTCGATCTGCATCCGCTTCGTTTGGTCAGGATACTTTTTATGGATTGTAATTTAATTGAATTATCCGGTTTTGAAAAGCTCGGTTTGCCTTCGTATTTACTTAATCCTTTGAGCAAAATGGGATATCAGACTCCGTTTCCGATACAGCAGCAGACAATTCCTTCTTTGCTGGAGGGACGCGATGTATTGGGTCAGGCTCAGACAGGTACGGGAAAAACTGCTGCTTTTGTATTACCTCTTTTGGCTCGTGTTGATGTCAAAGAGAGTAAAACTCAGGTTTTAATTTTGTCTCCTACCAGAGAACTGGCATTACAAACTGCTAAGGCTTGCTCTGATTTCGCGAAAGAAATGCCCAAATTAAATGTTCAACTTGTTTGCGGCGGGCGAGAATATGCAAATCAAATTCACGGTTTAAAAAAAGGCGCACATTTTGTGGTGGGTACTCCGGGACGTATAATGGATCATATTCGTAACGGAATTCTGTCGCTTGATTCTTTACGAGCAGTGGTTTTGGATGAAGCAGATGAAATGCTGCGCATGGGTTTTATTGATGATGTTGAATGGATATTAGGACACGTTCCCCAAGCCAGGCAGACGGCTCTGTTTTCGGCAACGATGCCTAATGATGTAAGCAGGATTGCAAAAAAATATTTGAACAATCCGGTTGAAGTATCCCTTGAAACAAGGAGTACGGCTGCGTCAACAATTGTTCAAAAGTTTTTGGTTGTCTCGCCCTCTAACAAAGCCGAAGCACTTGTTCGCGTTATTGAAGGTGAGCAAACAGACGGTGTTATTGTGTTTACTCGCACAAAATCTGATTCTGTTGAACTGGCCGAGCTTCTGGTTCAGGCCGGATATCGAGCCGCAGCACTTAACGGCGACTTGGCTCAGGCTCAGCGAGAAAAGACGGTGGAAAAGTTCAAGAACGGCAAGATCGATATTTTATCGGCAACTGATGTTGCAGCCAGAGGACTCGACGTTGATCGAGTCAGTCATGTTATAAACTATGACGCTCCTCGCGACCCCGAATCATACGTTCATAGAATAGGAAGATGCGGAAGAGCAGGGCGAAAGGGTTGGGCTGTGCTTTTCTTGTCACCGCGAGATAGAGTAACTATAAAGAATGTTGAAAAGGCCACAGGGCAGAAGATAAGCTGCATGTCTTTGCCTAAAGCACAAGCGCTTAATAAAGCTCGCATTGAGCGTTTTGCCGAAAAAATATCACAGATAACTAAGACAGAGGTTTTTGAAGAGTATCAAAAAATTGTGTCTGAAATAGTCGAAAAAAATAGCGACCTTAACTTTATAGATGTTGCTGCTGCTTTGTCGATGCTTTTGCATAACGGAAAATCGATGTTGGCAAATGATCTACCGGAGACAACTATGCTGTTAAGAAACGACAAAGCACTCTCGAAATCCGGACGAAGAGATGCCTCTATGTCATCACGAAGAGGCGGAGTCTCAACTTCAAAACAAAGCAATCCTCGAAACAGCCGTTCTTCAGACAAGAGACGTCCGGGGGATGAGTATATGGAGAGCTACAGAGTACAGGTGGGATCTGTTCATGGGCTCAGACCTCAAAACCTGGTCGGAGCAATAGCCAATGAAGCAGACCTTAACAGTCGGTTTATCGGTAAAATAGAAATCTTTGACAAGTACAGTACAGTGGATCTGCCGATGGGAATGCCTGTAGAGATGTTTAAAACTCTTTCAAAAGTTAAGGTATGCAATCGTCCTTTAAATTTACAAAGGCAGACCTCCTGATTTTCCATTATTTCATTTCTTCCAGTCTTCTTAGTTTTTCTTGTCTGATCTTTTCGATTTTGTTTTTTCTGTGTGTCTTTGCAATATCTGAGCATGTTTTAACAATGTCCTGACTTCGACTGTTTGGGATTCAAACATGAGTGATTACGGTGGGTTAAAAAGTGACTAAACACTACTTTTATTTCGTGCCGAGGTAATTATCACTTCAACTCATGGGGCACCTGTGAGCGTTCCAGTCCGAAGACGTGGTAGATTTTTTTCCCGGTTGATTGTTACGTGGGACGGAATGACATATTTCTTTTGCGTTGCCAAGTTGACGACTATGCTGGATTGAGTGTGGACCAACCCATCTCTGATTTGCGCGAAATTCATGGATTCTTGCTGAAGTCCTACGCGATACACTACCTGTTTGGTTAACGCCAGGGCGATGAAACAAATGCAACTGAGGCACTACAATTCATGTTTAATTTTACACCTCAGTTTTTTGAGTAACTTACGCGAGTGATGTGCTGAAATAGTAGAAGTCAGGTGGTTTTAATGGGGACAACTGTAAGTGTAAACATCAATGATTGTTAGCTTTGTTAGGGTTTTTGTCTTGGTGTCTTTGCGATACAATGTATCCGATTATCAAAATAAAAGGCAGATAAAGAACAATTCTTTCATCAAAAGAAAACTGATCTCTTCGTCCTTCCATCAAAGGCAAATACAACAGTGAATTAAGCACTAACACAGACGAACACATTAGCTCGAAAAAACAGCTGCTTTTCTTGTTTATATGCAAATTGGGTTCAAAATCACATACCGTCCACAAGGTCAACATGGCTGTGATCAGTGTATAGTTCCATAAACGAGAGGTATCCGTAGCTATAATGAAAAGAACAAACGGGCAGAGATTTATGAGAAGAGCTATCCAAAATAAGCTGCCGGAAAAACGTTGTAATATGGCATATCTTATAGAAATAATAAGAAGAAAAAACGTCGGCAATATTTGTGCGAAATAAACTTTATGCAATAAGTATTTAAATGTTAACGGTAGCTGGTGCTTTAAGAGTCCGTAGAAACTTGAAACAAATGAACCGGAAACGTTTCTTGCGTTATAATCATCTATGAATGAATGCTTGATGAAATAGTTGTAGATCTGATTTCGAAGAATGCTGTGGTCTAAAAACTTTTCTTGATTTATCCAGAGTATAAATAGAGTTAATACAGGTAACAGAAACAGTAATAGTCGTAGAAAGGCCCGTGAGATTCTTTTGTACCCTGACAATGACGGGTTGGTGTTTCTAATTAGAACCATCAAAGCTGCAAAGAGAGCAGACGGAAAACCTATCACAAATATTGTCTCATGTACCAAAACACCAATGCTCAATAAAACAGACCCAAAGAAAAAAAGATCTCTTCGAATTAGGAGAATGGCCCCAACTGTCAGCATTACAAGAATGTTGTCGTAATATCCGTTTAGGTGGGCGCTCATTACAATATATGGCGACGTAAAAAACACAGCGGCAGTCATAATCGATTGGGAACTGAACTCCAGTTTCCGAATCATTCGAACTGTCATTACAACCAGCGTCGTAACAAAAAAGAAAAACACAACGGTGGCAGCGGTGTTAATTTGTTGCTCAGAAAAGTTAGAGTTTCCCTCTGTTGGAGAGATTATGCTTTTAAATAAAGTACCTACTAGAGCTCTTTTAATGAAGCCGAAATCATATCCCACAAGCCAATGAGCTTGTGCCCATTGAAGCGGAAATTGAAAGCCTCGTTTTAATGTAACACCTAAACCCCAAAGCAAGGATACAATGCATAACCATTTAAGAGCAGTGTCTCTGCAGAAAGGAGGAAGTTTAATTCTCATTCTCTTATTTCTTTAATGCTTAAAGTCTAAGCAAAATATTCATGATTATCCATGGTTTCTATTAATATCATTTATTTGAAACCTTATCAAATCAAAGACCTATCTTTTGGGTCGACAATGCATGCTATCTATATCAATGTCAAACTATATAAATTGATTTATATAATCAACTAAAATGATTAACAGACCTATATGTAACTTCTCAAAAACAATGGATGAAACAGCAAAACGTAAAACAGATGAGGGGATTCTTCCGGCTCTGTAAAATCAATAGCATATTACAATCGTGCGCTTAGCGACGCTTGAGATATGCTATTGATTAAGCTGTCTCCAAAAAAGCATGTGGCAATAATCTAACCTGTTCGCATTTTCCGGGCAAGACCACATCTTGTCTATCCTAAAAGAAACAACAGCCGATAATTTTGTCTTTTGGCTCGTTGCCGTTAAAGTAGTCGGGCAGGCTTGGTAATGCCTGAAGGTAACGGAGGTGCCTATGATGGAAATGGAACGACGGATCGAAGCGGGTAGAATGGACATTCAAAAGTCAATCACCCTGTCGATTCCCGGTAAGAAAAAACTGTATTCAGGTATTACAGCAAACATGTCTGATGCCGGTTTGTGTGCCGAATTTTCAAAACTGCCTAAAATAGGTGACGATGTAATGCTCCATGTATATTGGGAGGAAGATGCGCCGCCGATAGAGCAACCGGCTGAGGTAATTTGGAGTTCCTCTTCAAATACTAATGGAAAATATCAGGTCGGGCTTAGAGTGAGAGATGATGATAACGACAAAATAAAGAACCGAACGAAAGTTGAGGTTGATGTTTCATGTTTAAAGGATTATTCCAATGAAACAGCTTCCAAAACAACCGAGAAAACTTCAATTGCACTTCAAACACAATCCGCTACACAAATGCGTTCTGCTATCGAGTTAGGCGCTGAGGTTCAGCTTATGGTAGGAGGAGTGTTACTGGATACAAAGGTAGCCTCAGTAGGAGAAATAAACCGTGACAATACCGTTCAGGTTGTTTTGGAAATAGTTGATTCAGCTTTTTCAAACAATACAGGATGTTTGAAGTCGGGCGAAATTCCGCCGGAGGAGCAGGACTGGACCCCTCATCCGTTTAGAGATGCATGGATAGCAACAACAACCTTTTTAGCACCGGCAATATTGATTTTTAAAAAGCATGCACTGCCCCCAATTATCCTTCTAGCTTCTGTCGCATTACGTTTTTTGACAAAAACCAAAAATCGCTTGGCAAAAAAAACACATAACTAAACCAAACCACCCAAAGTATAAAACCAATAATTCCGGGGACTCCCGTGCGATTTGTTGCATTGGACTTAAGAAAGAGCGGTCTACTTAGTCCACGCTGTCCGCTTAGTCTACTTTGTCTATCCTGTCCGCTCTGTCTATCCTGTCCGCTCTGTCTATCCTGTCTGCTCTGTCCATTTCAATGGCCGCCGAAATATTTTAGCAAATTCATAACATGCAGAAACTAAAAGAAAAATACGGCGTAAAACTCTATTTGTATTCATTTTGGGAATAATTTCTCAACCTGTGGGTTGATGTGACGAACAGGCTGAGATATCACGGCCGCGTTTCGGGTTCTTTTTATGAAAAAAAAAGGAAGAGGTCGATATGAGTCATGACGTTAGAGCATTAAATGAAATGGTAAAACAGGAGAGCAAGTTCGTCGATAATATTATGCACGAGATGGGTAAGGTTATCGTAGGACAGCAGGATATGGTGGAGCGGGTTCTGATAGGCATGCTGACCGGCGGACATGTGCTCTTGGAGGGTGTACCGGGTTTGGCCAAAACTTTGACCGTAAATACTTTATGCAGAGTAATTTCGGCCAAGTTTCAACGCGTTCAATTTACCCCCGATCTATTGCCGGCTGACTTGGTGGGAACGGTAATATACAATCAACATTCCGGGGCATTTACTGCTAAAAAGGGACCTGTATTTGCCAATTTTGTCCTTGCCGACGAAATCAATCGCGCACCGGCCAAGGTTCAGTCCGCTCTTCTCGAGGCTATGCAGGAAAAGCAGGTTACGATCGGAGAAGAAACCTTTCCTTTGCCTTCTCCGTTTATTGTAATGGCAACTCAAAACCCGATTGAACAAGAGGGAACCTATCCGTTGCCCGAAGCTCAAGTGGATCGCTTTATGCTCAAAATAAAAGTGGGATATCCTACAAGGGAAGAGGAGCGCACCATTATGGACAGAATGTCTCACGGTATTGTACCTGAGGTCCAATCAGTGGTAACTCCCAAGCAGATTCTTGACGCTCGAAATGTAGTTGACGAAGTATACATGGATGAGAAAATCAAAGACTACATAGTTGATATTGTTTTTGCTACACGAGAACCTTCAAAGTACGGCTTGGCAGAAATGTCTAGATTCATAGAGTACGGAGCTTCTCCGAGAGCTTCCATTGCTCTTTCAAGCGCTGCGAAAGCCCATGCCTTTTTGCGACATAGAGGCTATGTAACTCCGGAGGATATTAAATCAATAGGACCCGATATTTTGCGACATCGAGTTACGGTTACTTACGAAGCAGAGGCTGAGGAACTGACAAGTGAAGATGTGGTTAGAAAGATCTTTGATGCAGTTGAGGTTCCGTAACTAACTTGAATGCGACGCTTTTAGGGGTATACCATGACACAGTCGGAGAGCCACAGCGAACTCTTTAAAGAGATTCGAAAAATAGAAATTGCGACGCGTCGTCTTGTTAACGACCAACTTGCGGGTCAGTATCAATCGGTTTTCAAGGGAAGAGGAATGGCCTTTGATGAGGTGCGACAGTACCAACATGGAGATGATATTCGCCTTATCGATTGGAATGTTTCTGCACGAATGAATGATGTCTATGTTAAGTTGTTTACCGAAGAACGTGAGATGACAGTAATGTTGGTTGTTGATGTTTCCGCATCCGGCACGTTCGGTACAGCTTTACAGACCAAGTCTCGCCTTGCTGCCAAGGTTGCAGCTACAGTTGCTTTTTCGGCTATCAAGAACAATGATCGAGTGGGGTTAATACTATTTACTGACAAGATCGAGCTTGTCGTTCCTCCAAAAAAGGGAAAGAAACATGTCCTGCGTGTTATTTCCGAGATTCTAAGATTTCGTCCCACCGGTCGCGGTACCGACATCAAGACAGGTCTCGACTATCTGGGCAAAATTGCTAAGCATCGATCTGTTGCGTTTCTTATTTCTGACTTTATAGACGAAGGATGGGAAAAAGCTCTCAGACTCTCGGAAACCAAGCATGATCTTATTCCTATATGCATATCCGACCCGCGCGAAACTATACTTTCGGATCTGGGAGTTGTTTACATGGAAGACCCCGAGACAATGGAGGTTATTCCGGTTGATACGTCTTCATCGCGTGTTAGAAAGTCTTTTGAGGATCATATGAAGCGAAAGAAATCAGAGCGTGAGAGCTTGTTTCGTAAGCTTCGTGTGGATTATGTAAATTTGTCAACTGAAGACCAGGATCTGTCGTCTCTGGTAAATTTCTTTCGAATTCGCGCCAAACGTGCGGGAAGGAGATAGGAGCGACGATGCGTTTTCTTGCATACATTATAATATTAACGTTTGCTGTTTCTGCCTTAGCACAAGAAAAGGATACAATCGGTTCTTCCGACAAGGCTGAGACAACAAAAGAGCATTTAAACAGTTCCCAAATTGAGAAACAAAAAAAACCGGAACCTTCTGAGGTTGAAAGCACTGCTAAAGTACTTGAAAAGGAAGAATCATCGACGGACAAATCCCATGCGGAAGCGCTTTCAACAGATGAGTCTACAAAAGAAGATACTGTTGCTGATGACACGGTTTTAAAATCTGCTATTCCAAAAGAGCTAATGCCGGAGTTTGCTTTGCAGGTAACACCTTCAGAAGCAATGCTGGGCGAAGCGGTTGTTTGGCGTTTAACTGTAAAGCGCAAAAAGGATGTTTCTGTTCATCTCGAAGGAGGTACGTCTTTCGGCGGTCTTGAGCTTAAGTCCAGAGACAAGTCTGAATCACCTCTAGGCGGTGATATGATAATGGAAACCTTGAGTGTATCGCTGGTCGGCTTTGAGCCTGAGGATGTTACTATTCCGGCTCAGAAGATTACGATAGTTGATTCACAGGGCAGGGTATCCGAGTTTATGACCGAAAAGTCCTTTGTAGTAATCAAAAGTCTGCTCGGCAATGAACCCGAACCCAAACTCAAAGAAGATGAAGGGCAGGGCGAAGTTGTTATGGAGAAGGATTATCTTCTTTTGTGGATAATGGGGATAATTGCTGCCATAGGCATTGTGGCTGTTTTGACCTTACTCGGACGTCGCCTTTGGGCTATGCGAAAGCCTAAATCACTGCCTCCTCCTCCTCCTCCTCGTCCGGCTGAGGAAATTGCCTTTGAAAAATTGGATGCTCTTAAGCGTTCCAATCTTCTTGCGGAAGGCGAAATCAAAGAGTATCATATTAGACTTTCTGAAACAGTACGCGAATACGTGGGCAACCGGTTTAATTTTGACTCTCTTGAAATGTCTTCAGAGGAACTTATTCAGACAGTTCGTCGTTTGAATCTTCCTTCTACAGAATATCAACTTATTATAGATTTTTTAGCCGAGACCGACCTTGTTAAATTTGCTAAGGTTTTACCTACACTTCAGGAATCAGAAGATCTCTTAAAGCATGCCTACGGTTTTGTGGAGAGAACAACACCCAAAATTGCAACAACTGAAAATATTCAGAGTAAAACAGTATCTGTAGAAAACAAGGAGAACGCCCATGAGTAAGCTTTTTTCAAAGCAGCTCCTTGTTAAATTGGAGCCGGCCTTGTGGTCTCTTGCCTTCTTGGGTCTTTTTGCCTTGATTTATTTGCCTGGCTGGTTGTCAAAAAATTCGATGATGTCTTTTGATAATCCGTGGTTCCTTTTGGGGTTACTTGCAGTGCCCTTGATAATCACGGTTTCGATGCTTCATACCAAGAATGTCGGCCGAATTAGGTTTCCTCTGTTGGGAGTACTCAAGTCAGAAGGTACAGGTATCAAGACACGTCTGATTCCGGTATCTGTGGGCTTAAAATCAGCGGCTGTTGCTTTGTTGGCCGTTGCAATGGCAAGGCCGATGGACAGTGCAATAAGAACCCAAAGCGAAACAGAGGGTATTGATATTATGTTAACTTTGGACCTTTCCTTGTCCATGGCCGCTGCTGATATTGAGCCGTCCAGAATTGACGGTGCTAAGGCTGTGGTATTGGATTTTATTCAGCGAAGAAAAAATGATCGAATAGGTGCGGTGATTTTTGGAGAAAATGCTTATACTCTCTGCCCGTTAACTTTAGATTATTCAATATTGGCTAATATGATAAGAGAGTTAAAGCTTGAGGTAATAAGCGGAAACGCTACTGCTATTGGAGATGCGGTATCGCGGTCGATCAATCGACTGCGCAAATCAGACTCCAAAACAAAAATTATCATTCTTCTCACCGACGGAGCTTCCAATGCAGGCAGTATTTCTCCGGAACAGGCATCATTGTTTGCTCAGACTCTTGGTATCAAAGTATATACAATCATGATGGGCAAGGATAACATGAGTAAGGTTCCGGCAGGTCTGGATCTTTTCGGACAACAGATTTTCAGACAACAAGCTACTCCGGTAAATATGGAGCTCCTGGTAAAAATGAGCGAAAATACCGGGGGAGCGTATTTTGAAGCAGGTGATAGAAAAGGTTTGGAAACCTCTTTCCACAAAGTATTAGACGCATTAGAGAAGTCGCGTATCGAAGATCTTGATGTCAAACCTGCGGAGGTTTTTACCAGATATTTATGGCCCGGGCTTATTCTTGTGTTGCTGGATATGTTCCTAGTACTCGTTGTGCTCAGGAGGACTCCATGAGATTCGAGAATTCGACAGTTTTGTTCTTATTGTTTCTGCCGCTTTTAGCTGCAGCGGTTCAACTGTTTGCAATTTGGTCTAGACGAAGAGCGCTTAACTCTTTTGGTAATCTTGCAACACTTAATTCTCAGTTGCTGAGACCTTCTCCATACTTAAGGGCAGCAAAGGGGATTGCTTTAACATCGGCTCTAATCGGACTGGTAATAGCTGCGGCAAGACCTCAATACGGAGGTCGAATTAGAATGCTAAAAAAATCAGGTGTTGATTTGGTAGTCGCTCTTGATTTTTCCAAAAGTATGTTGGCTAAAGACATAAAGCCGAGCCGAATAGAGCGTGCAAAACTGGAGCTGGCTGAGTTTATTAATCAGCTTACCGGAGATCGAATAGGGCTTGTGGCTTTTGCCGGAGATACAATGAGGTTTCCGCTTACAAGTGACTATGCTGCTGCGGTGTCTTTTTGGAAAGATTTGGGACCTTACGATATGCCTGTGGGAGGAACGGCGATAGGGAAGGCGATTACAGCAGCACATCGAATGTTGGTTCCTGAGGAGGACGGTGCCGGCATGGTACCGGAAAACAGCGATCTTTCCGCTCGCTCAAAAGCAATCATACTACTTACAGACGGTGAGGACCATTTTGGTGATCCTGTAGAGGCTGCAACAGAAGCGTCGAAAAACGGTATCCGCATTTATACTGTGGGAATCGGTTCTGACTCACCCGAACTGATTCCCAGATATTTGGACGACGGGACGGTAATGGGATATCAGAGGACGGAGGACGGAGAGTACGTTACTACAGCATTGTCAAAAGAGAACGAAGATACATTAAGAGAAATCGCAGCTTTGTCTTCGGGAAGGTATTTCAAAGCCGGTGATGACCTGAGAGGAATGTCAGAAGTCGTCAAGGAAATTAGAAAGATGAAACAGGCAAATATTGAGTCAAGACAGCAAAAAATATATGAAGATGTATTTCAGTGGTTTCTGATTCCCTCGTTTGTGCTGCTTATTCTCGCCTTTATTACTCCTGACCGTTTTAGAGGTCGGAAAATGTTTTCTAAGGGGGTTGTGTCAGCTGCTTTTTTCGGCATTATGACTCTATGTTTTTCACCGACAGCTGCCCATGCTGATTCCAAATTGTTTATGTCAGAGAATGGCGATGTCAAAGCAGGCAATAAGTTACTAAAAGAAGGGAAAGCCGGTGAGGCTGTTAAATCATACGAAAAGGCAGCGCGGGCTCTTCCAAATGTTGCCGGTGTTCATCTCAATAGAGGTTTGGCGATAATGCGAATGGATGAAAACCAAATCGATCAGGCTATGCAGGCATTTAGAACTGCGGCTGATGCTGAAGGCAACGATGCTGTTAGGGCTAGAGCTCACTTTAATTTGGGAAATACTTTTTTCAAAAAAGAAGACTATGCCGAGGCTATGAAAGAGTACAAAAAGAGTTTGATATTGTCTCCGGGAAACAAAGATGTTGCTTGGAATTTGGAGCTGGCTAAACAGAAGAAGAAAGAAAAAGAAGAACAACAAAAGCAGGACGAGCAGAACAAGGACGAGCAGAACAAGGACGAGCAGAACAAGGACGAGCAGAATAAAGACGAGCAGAATAAAGACGAGCAGAATAAAGACGAGCAGAACAAGGACGAGCAGAACAAGGACGAGCAAAAAAAGGACGAACAGAAAGAAGAACAGAAAAAGCAGGACGAACAGAAACAAGATGAGCAGAAACAGGATGAGCCTGCTCCTCAACCTAAAACCAAGCAGGAAATGGAGCAGCTTCTCAACTCTCTTGACAATCAAGAGGACAACCTCCAAAAGCAGATGGCAAAGCGCAGAGCCGGAGCATCCGGAGCACCGCGCAAGGATTGGTAGCAATGAAACAAGTCGGCCTTCTACTTTCGGTATTCTTGATGGTTTCGGGCGTTGTACAAGCTCAGACAGCAACTTCTCCGCCCAAAATCTCTGTCAGCGCAAATCCGTTGCCGCTAATTGCAGGGGAACCTTTTTCTTTGGAAATATCCATTGAAACGGAAGGTACGGACAAACCAAACATACAATTGCCAAGGTTGGGAGGTTTTCGTATTATAAGACAGTATGAATCTCATCCGTCCTCTTTTTCTTTCAGTTTTGGTTTTGGAAGCGGGGCTACCAATATTCGCAAAGAGCAGGCAAACTATACTTTTGTTTTGATCGCGGACAAGCCAGGTGACTATACGCTGGATCCTGTAATAGTTACATTAGGGGAACAACGTTATAAGGGTAATCCGTACAAGTTGAAGGTAATGAAAGGCTCTCAGGCTTCAGGTGGAGCGGTACAGCAGGATGATTTGCAAGATGAAGATAACGTGCAAGCGGTTGATAACATAGACGAAGCAGCTGTGGAAACTCTTGAGGGTGCAAAGGTGGATCCTGAGTACTTTGTGCAGACAGCTGTGTCGAAAAAAGAAGCTTATGTGGGTGAAATGTTGACCATGACTATTTACCTTTATATGGCTCAACATATTTCCGGTTATGACATTATTAGAGAGCCCGGCACAGAAGGATTTTGGGGAGAGAACTTAATACCGTCAACCAGAAGAAATCTGTCGGTTGAAACCGTATCCGTTAACGGTAGGCGTTATGACAGGGCAGCACTAAGACAATTGGCGCTGTTTCCTATCAAGTCCGGAACCCTTACTATTTCACCGACAGTGGTAGAAATCGAAAGCGGTTTCGGCGGTTTTTTTTCCAGGCCAAAGTCGTATAAACGTTCATCTCTGCCGGTGGAAATCAAGGTTATGGAGCTGCCTTCTGACGGTCAACCCTCTGATTTTAATCCGTCAGATGTAGGAGAGTATAAGTTTGAGGCAAAACTCGACCGTTTAGAAGTTAAGACGGGAGAACCGGTAACCTTGACCTTGTCTGTATCAGGAGAAGGAAATCTTAGAAATCTTTCTCTGCCTAAGATGCCTGAAATTGAGGGTTTAAAAACCTATGCACCTGAAACAGAAGTCAGCGTTGAGCCGAAAGGAACAACTGTAACGGGAATTAGAACCTCTCGCATTTTAATTATTCCCGAAAAGGCGGGACAATTTGATATTCCGGCTTTTACCTGGTCTTATTTTTCCCCAAAGGAAGGCAAGTATCGGACAGTCTCCTCGAAAACTATGACGCTCTTAGTTACCGGTCGTGCGACAAGTGTATCGGACAGTTCGGCCTCTGTACAAGAAGTATCGACTGTGAGCAGAGCCGGACAAGATAGGCTTAACAGTAGGCTGCGGTCCATCGGATCAAGGGGGGATTTAAAGCGCAAGACCGACGGAGGCATGTTAACGAGGATTTGGTTTTTGTCTGTAGCATTCGGCGTACCCTTGATTTATTTAGGTGCATTGGGAGTTCTTAGAACTCGTCGAAATCTCGAAATATCTAAAAAGAAAAACATATCCAAACATGCTGATGCAGAAGCCTTGAGAAAAATTGCTGAATTAAAGAAGAAGCAAAATGATGCAACTGCTGAGGTTTTTTTTGGAGAGCTTCAGAGATGTCTGATAACCTTCTTAGAAAGGCGGCTTGAGGAAAAGATCGTCGGCGACACTATTAACGAGTTACGTGAGCGATTGGTATCGCGAGGAATATCTTTTGAATTGGCTGAAAGTACAATATCAGAAAACGAAGCCTGCGATTTTGCCAGATTTGCCAAGCAGAGTTCTGATAATAGTGAGCGAGAACGAATGCTTGCTCAAATGGAAAAATTAATAAGAGAGCTGGCCAAGGTTCAGCTTACTCCTAAAAAAAAGGAGGACCTATGACCATGTCGAAATTAGTCGTTTTGATCGTAGGTGTTTTTTTATGCTTACTTCCAGTAGCTTCAAATGCCCAAGAAGCTTCCTTGTCTTCGATGTTTCAGTCAGCAAATAACGAGTTTTGGAACGGTGACTACGAAAAGGCTCTTAAAGAATATAAACAGCTGGTTAACTTAGGAGTTGAAGATGCCGCTCTTTTTTACAATCTGGGAACTGCATATGCACGTTTGGGGAAATTGGGCACAGCTGTATTGTATTATGAAAAAGCCTTAAGAATAGATCCGAGTCAAAATGATGCAAGGCATAATATCGCAATAATTAGAGAGTTCATTGCACATAGAGCAGGAGAACAGGGAAGAGAAGCTGATTTGACGCCCGCTGTCGGTCCGTGGAGAGCTGTTATTGACAGGTTTTCTTCAGACGGCGCGGCGATGTTATTTTTGGGTTTTCATTTGGCTCTGTTTATTATTCTTGCCTTAAGACGCTTTGCAGCGGCGGAGATGTTTAGATTGTCGCTTGGAGTTGTTGCAGGGGTACTCGCCATTTTAACGGCAACCACCTTGGCAATAGCAATTGGAAAATGGAAACTGGATCATGTAGAACAAGAAGCCGTAGTGGTAGCAGAAGGATCGGCAGATATCATGGAAGGTCCGGGAAGCGAAGTTAAAAGATTTGCTCTAGAAGAAGGCAGCCGCGTTAACGTGTTGGAAACCAGAGAAAACTGGTTAAGAATAAAAGACTCCGAAGGTCGAGACGGTTGGTCGCCCTCTTCTAATTTGGGAACGATATAATCCAAATTCTAATCGTTATAAACAAATTCAAATGGTTGTCGAAGAACGGTACAGTATTGCCAAAATACAGACCGGTGATACAATCTTTTCTGCGTTCTTGAGTTGAACACACTCTGTTAAAAAAGGATTCCATATACATGAAACGTTGGCATGCTCTCTCATCGTCTGAAGCACTAGAAATACAAAAGGTTGATGCGTCAGTAGGATTGTCCGATGCAGAAGTTCGGGCGCGTTTAGAAAAATTCGGTCCGAACGAGCTTAAAGAAGCCGGCAAGCGCGGCATTGTCGGTATGCTATGGGAACAGTTTTCTGCAACTATGGTGGTGATCCTGCTTGCGGCGGCTGTCGTGTCGTTCTTTATCGGTAAGACGTTTGAAGCGGTTTCTATTTTGGCAATTGTTGTTATGTTCGCCATGCTCGGTTTCTTTCAGGATTATCGGGCTGAAAAGGCAATGGATGCTCTAAAGAAAATGTCGCGTCCGCGTGTTAGAGTGCGTCGAGACAACCGCATCAGTGAAATCAATTCTGATGTCCTTGTGCCCGGCGACATAGTATTGTTGGAGAACGGCAACATCGTGCCTGCGGACGGACGACTGGTGGAAGCGGTATCGTTGAAAGTACAGGAATCCGCCTTGACCGGTGAATCGGAAAGCGTTGAGAAACGATTGTCTGCGCTGGAGGATAAGGATATTGGTCCCGGAGACCGAACGAATATGGTTTTTATGGGCACAACTGTTACAAACGGACGAGCGGTAATGCTTGTGACCGACACTGGAATGGAGACAGAACTCGGGAAAATTGCCTCCATGCTCTCAGCGGTCAAGCAGGAGCAGACACCGCTTCAAAAGAAGCTCGACGCTGCAGGAAAAATGCTTGCCGCAGCGGGTGGAATTGTCGCGTTCGTTATTGCGGGAATGGGCGTCCTGCGCGGTGAGTCAATTGCAGATATGTTTTTGCTTGCCATAAGCATTGCCGTGGCGGTCATTCCCGAAGGACTTCCGGCGGTGGTGACGATTACTTTGGCCATCGGTGCGCGGCGGATGCTCCAAAGACAGGCGCTCATTCGCAGGTTGCCGGCGGTGGAGACTTTGGGTTCGGTTACCCATATTTGCTCGGACAAAACAGGAACTCTTACCCAAAATCTAATGACGGTACAGTCCGTATTTACACCTGAAAAAGGTCTGATAAATGTAGCTGACATTGTACGGGAAGACGCTGATGTAGAACTTCTCCTCTTGTCGGGCATGTTATGCAACGATGCGGAGCTGGTGGTGGATGAAGCCTCCAAAACTGCTGTGGCGGTTGGCGATCCCACAGAAGGCGCTCTTGTTATTGCGGCGTTCAACAGCGGTTTTGTTCCCTCTGCTTTTAAAGAGTCCCTTCCGCGAGAAACGGAGATCGCTTTTGACAGTGACCGCAAGCGTATGAGTACTATTCATCGAATTACCGAAGCTGCGGCACAGCAGGTTCCTTCTCTATCGATAACTGATCTTGCAACAAGATCTCATCTGGTATGTATCAAGGGTTCACTTGACGGCATTATTGTCCGTGCTACGCATACTGTTGTCGGCAAAAAACTCGTGCCGCTCAATGAAGCTTTTAAAAATGCCTTTCTCAAAGCCAATGAGGAGACAGCAGGAGCCGGAATGCGAGTGTTGGCAGTCGCTGTTCGCTCGCTTACCGAGCAGGATGCATCGGCTTTTTCTACTGCAGATGAGTTTGAGCATGATCTTGTTCTCGTAGGTTTCTTCGGGCTCATCGACCCGCCGCGACCGGAAGTCATTGATGCCATCGAACGATGCAGACAAGCGGGCATTCGTCCGTTTATGATTACAGGCGATCATCCGCTCACGGCTCAAGCAGTGGCTAAGGAGCTCAAGCTCGATACCGGTAAGGAAACGGTTACCGGTACGGTGTTGCAGGAAATGAATCGCGAGGATCTCAAGAAAAGCCTCAAATCCGCGTCGGTGTTCGCTCGCGTATCACCGGAGCACAAGATTAGAATAGTCGAAGCCTTACAGCACATGGGCGGAGTGGTTGCTATGACCGGTGACGGAGTAAACGACGCGCCGGCCCTAAAAAAGGCGGACATCGGAGTAGCCATGGGCATTACCGGCACCGATGTATCTAAGGAAGCTTCTGATATGGTCCTGCAAGATGACAATTTTGCCACCATAGTTGCAGCAGTTGAGGAAGGTCGGGTTATTTACGATAATATTCGTAAATTCATAAAATATTCCATATCAGGAAATCTTGGTAAAATCATTGCTGTGAGTCTTGCACCGATGCTTGCCCTAGGTGCGGTGCATTTTATCGGAGGACTTCCTCTTCCTGCATTTTCGGTAACGCTATTGCCGTTGCAGTTGCTCTGGCTCAACTTGCTAACCGACGGATTGCTAGGTGTCGGTTTAGGTGTGGAGCCGGGCGAGAGCGGCGTTATGAAACGACCTCCGGTTCCTCCGACTGCCGGTATTTTCAGCGGAGGTGTTATGGGGCAAATTTTGCGAGTGGGCACACTTATTGGAGTAGTATCCCTTACCATCGGTCTCGGTGCATGGGCGCTCGGCAAAGAAAACTGGCAAACGCTCTTGTTTACTTCACTGGCCTTTGCCCAGATTTGGCAGGCGGTGGGCACAAGATCATTTACCGACAGTATTTTTAAGACGGGGCTAAAAAGCAATCCCACAATGGCCGGAATAATGTTGCTGACTGTTGTCCTCCAACTTGCGACAGTCTATCTGCCTTTTATGCGGCAATTTCTAGGCACTCTTCCCGTTGCTCCATTTGACTTGCTGATTTGTATACTTTCTACATCCGTTGTGCTCATCTATACCGAAGTCGAAAAGCTATTGTTAAAAAAGTCCGAATAGGTTTGCTGTTGTGCAGATCAATATTAAAATTGAGAAAGACAGCGTCATTTCCTTTTGTTGAATAAAAAAAGACCGATTCCGAAATAGAAAATTGTTAGAATTCCCATTGCGCTAAGCTCAAAGCCGACATCAGTCAAGGATGCATTGCGGTTAAGGATCTGATTGAAGGCGCGAACAGCTAGAGTGGTGGGTAGAACATCGTTGGCGTACAGTGTATGACCGAACAATGAGGCAACTTTAATTTTGGGCAGCGGAAACATACATTCCGAGAAGAACATGAGAATAAAAAACGGAAACACGCCCACTGTCAGTAACTCGAAGATGGTTTTTAAAAATGCGGCTGTGATGACGCCGATTCCGATGACGCCGAGAGTGCATAACGCAGCGACCGGAACCAGTACGATGGAAGAACCGGTGGGTCGATAGCCCGTCAGATATGCGGCAGCGAGGGCAAGGGACAAAGCTGCAAGACCGATGATAACTTGATTTAAAGATACGGCAATCATCATCTCGGCGGAGGTTAACTTTGACATCATGAGGCGCGTTATGGTTCCCTTTTCCACTTCTCGGATCAACGTGGCTCCGGTTGTGAAGAGCACCATGATAAGGCCGAGTACCAAAAGAGCAGGCACAAACATATCGTATTCTGAAAGTGTCTCTTGATTACCGATGGAAACATAGGAAACATCGAGAGGCGGTTTGGCACCGGTTTTCTCAAATGCAAATGAAAAAGCGATGTAGTCGGAGAAAGCCATAGCCGTTGCTCCGCGCATGTTGGAAGGGTCGCTGCGGTTTATAAGTGTTGCAATAGAATCGCTTTGCGACGAACTGCCGAGTGTAGTACTAAATCCTTTTGGGATTTCAATGAGAAGGTCGGCGGAACGGGATTCAATCTTTTCGTTTGCAACAGCAATGTCCGTCAACTGTTCAATATTGAATACAGGGTTTCCCTTTGGGTGGGAGGCTTTTTTCCAGCGTTCGATCAATTCCTCAGTCAGCCCTGCGGTTGTAGCTGTGTCGCGGTTTAGAACAATGACGTTGTAAGCCGAATCTGCTGCTTCAAAGTACCCCCACATAAGAAAGACAAAGAACGGTGAAAATACAAGTACCATTATTAGAATCTTCCACTCTCGAATATTTTCTAAAAACGTTTTATAAAAAAAATGAAGCGTTCTCATTCTCTGAGTCCCCTTCCTGTCATAGAAATGAATACATCTTCCAATGTCGCATTTTTTTTGTCGAGACCTGCTTTAGCCTTAATACCTTCGACAGTGTCAAGAGCGAGAAGCTTTCCTCTATCGATTATGCAAACACGATCTGAGAGTTTTTCCGCTTCCTCCATGTCGTGAGTGGTGATGATAACAGTAATTCGTCCTTTCAGTTTTTGAATATAATCTCTGACAAGTACGCGACTTTGCGGATCCAGCCCTGCCTGCGGTTCGTCGAGAATAAGGATTTTGGGTTCGTGGATTAGCGACAGTGCAATGTTGAGTCTTCGTTGCATACCGCCGGACAGCGTTTTTGCGAGTCGATTACGCTTTTCTTTTAGGCCAAGGGCTTCGAGCAGTGCATCGCTGCGGTCTCGTGCTGTTTTGCGCGGCAGATCATACATTGTTCCCATAAATGTGAGTTGTTCGATACATGTGAGTGCGCCCCATATCACGATTTCCTGCGGCGAAAGTCCTATAAGTCGTCGGTTTTCGCGATCTGTTGCTTGAAGCGGTTTGCCTTGAATTAGTACTTCGCCGGAGTCCCACGGTAAAAAGCCCGATAGCATTTTCATGCTTGTAGTTTTGCCGGCACCGTTAGGTCCTAGAAATCCCAAAATCTCTCCTTCCCTAACGTTGAAAGAAAGGTCGCTTACTGCGACTGTGTCCCCAAATCGTTTGGAGAGCTTGGATACCTCAATTAAGTAGTCGATTGACTTATTAGATTGATCGACCATATCTCTTTTCTCCTTTTTGACAAACTGTCACAATTTCAAATGCTCCTCAAGACAAGATCTGTCAAAAGAAACTTCCTCATCCCACACCCGGCCTCATCCCACACCCGGGTTGATTTTTCGCTTGCTCATCCCTCATCCCACACCCGCCTCATCCACCTCATCCCACACCCGGGTTGATTTTTCCCAAACCCCACACCCGGGTTGATTTTTCCAAAACCCCACACCCGGGTTGATTTTTTCGAAACCCCACACCCGGGTTCGAAACCCCACACCCGGGTTGATTTTTTCGGAAACCCCACACCCGGGAAACCCTCAAACCCCACACCCGGGTTGTTTTTTTTGTTGATTTTCTCATCCCACACCCGGGTTGATTTTTTCTGGATTTTTTCTGAGCAACTTACCGGAATCATTGGACAGCAAATCACCTTTCTCAAAAAAAGACCGGTTAAATCGGAAACTTTTCTGACATTTTTTCGATATAGGAGGTATGACATTGCCAAGAAGAATTATTCCTAATGCAACGTACCTCGTCACCAGACGATGTACACAACGATTGTTTCTACTGAAACCGTCGACCAGAACCTCAACTGTATTTGTATACTGTCTGGCCGTGGCGGCGCAGAAGACAG
>CAYWLQ010000039.1:0-20831 GCA_964458775.1 uncultured Myxococcales bacterium
GACGAGCAGCAAGAGCCTCTTCGTATCTAATGGTGAGCAACCAGTATTTTAAAATGTCTAAAGAATCTATGGTGCATATATCAGTCAAATTTCACTATTGTTAACTTTGACTGTGTAAGAATTCAATCTTTCATTTCTTAAAATTCAATAAAACTGTTTTTTCAATAATCAGAAAAAAAGATCTGACATAATATTTGCAAAGCTTTGTTGTTCAATAGAAAATAATAGAGGTGTTTTTGAAATACTCAAAACAAGGGAGGCAATTTATGGCCGACAAAAAGACTTCATTATTTGTGTCGGGAATTATTGTATTGTTGGTATTCGGTTGTAGAGACAGTGCGGAAGACAGCGAACTTAATTCGGATTCGGATAAAACAGGGGATAACAACGAAACAAAAAACGAAGACATTGATTATACCGAAATTACGGACGATATGCCGCCTCCCGGCTATGCCGAAGGTAACTGTGCCGTGCCTGATGAAGCTCTGCCGGCGGATACGAGTTCTCCTGATATTGTCGTTGGAAACGGAACGCCGGAGAGCTGTACCTCTAAGGCAGTGGTTGATGCTGTTGCTAAAGGAGGAATCATAACCTTTGATTGCGGTTCCGATCCGATCACGATTGTTTTGGAGGAAACTGCAAAAGTGGTCAACGATACCGGTCCCGAAATCGTAATCGACGGAGGCGGAAAGGTAACGCTAAGCGGAGGGGGAGTACGCAGAATTTTATACATGAATACCTGTGATGAAGATCAAGTTTGGACAACTTCTCATTGTGACAATCAGGATCATCCTAGGCTTACAGTACAAAACCTAACTTTTGTTGACGGCAATTCAAAAGCTGAAACCGAATACGACGGAGGGGGAGCGATTTGGGTTAGAGGCGGTCGTTTTAAAGTAATTAACAGCAGGTTTTTTAACAATGTGTGCGCTGACGAGGGTCCTGATGTCGGAGGAGCAGGAATTAGAGTCTTCGATATGTATAACGGCTTGCCGGCCTACGTTGTGCACAGCACCTTCGGCGGACGCAAAGACCTCGGCAACGTATGTTCTAACGGAGGAGGAATAAGCAGTATCGGGGTTTCCTGGACGATAATAAACAGTTTGTTCAGTTACAATCGAGCCATAGGAAATGGAGCTAATCCGGCCCAAGAAGGAACGCCCGGAGGAGGTAGCGGCGGCGCTATTTACAATGACGGAAATACAATGACTCTTTCCATTTGCGGTTCAAACCTTGAATATAATGAAGTCAATGCTCACGGTTCGGCAATCTTTTTTGTCAGCAACAACCATGACGGAACAATCAATATAAAAGACTCGATTATACAAAACAATATCGGAGGCTCATGGTATTTTCTTCCCGGAATTTCAGGCCATCCTGACACAAAATATACCGTTGATAATTCAGTGATAGAGTAACGTCAGAATTGCAATTTGGAAGCGGTCATGCCCGGAAAATAAGGATACGACGAAACCGCCCGGCCTTTCAATGTGTGAACTGACATTCTAAAAACCGAATCTTGCTTAATAAAATAATAATCTTGCTTGGCAAGACAGCTGCGCCGTTTTTTATCAATAGAAATTTCAAGTATTATGTTGAATGTCAACGAAATGTGGAGTTTGATTGTGCAATACAAACAATATGCTTTCCAAAGGCTATGTTTGTTACGTTTCTGGCCGACATTTTGCAACTCTAGTTGAATTGTCAGTATTAGAAATATAAAAAGTGCTGAAATCAGCACTGGAAATCGGAGTGAATATAATGGGAGATAAGGGCGGAAAAAAAGACAAACACAAAGCTGAAAAACAAAAAGCACAAAAAACAAGAGATACAGATAAAAAGAAAAAAGATAGACAACCTGATAATACTGCAAAAGTAAATTAGTAACAGTATGATAAAGACTAATTAGTGTCCATCTCAGAAGTACTCTTTCGGGTCGGGAGCATCGGCATCCTCACTGCGTAACATCGTAAAATCATACATACTCGCTCGTCAACCGACACCCCTGACCCTTCAAAAAGGGGTGTTTTGAGAGGGAAACTAATTAGGTAACTTCTTAAAAGCTACCGATAATTAAGATTCATTTGGGAAGCTAAATTTGTGATAAAGGTCAGAAACTTCCCCTTTGAGAAAAGGGGCTGGGGAATTTTATCTAAATCTTTCAGCTGTTTATAGACGTAATCCCCCTAATCCCCTTTTCAAGGGTGAAACCTTTTCTTTCTGCTCTTTTTTATTTTTCTCAGCAGTTTTTGAGAAGTTACAGAACGAGTCTCCGTGATTGCCCTGTATTTTGGCGTGAAAGCAGGTACTTATCACAAGTCAAATGTCAACAATTTACTAAAACGGTAAGAGCAGATTGACGTTTGATAGGTGCGAAAAACTGACAGGTATTCTTGCAATCGAAGATATCTTGGATTCTTATCTTTGAAATTAGACCTCAAAAGGGTATAATGCTTAAGTACAAACATCAACTTTACACTTGATAGAAACGGCAAAAGATATGTACGAAAACGAAATTGAACGCAGTCCCGAAGACAAAATTCTCGAAACATTAAATCGATTGGCAGATGAAACCGGCAATGTCGAAATATACGAAAAACAACTGCTTGATCAAATAGGTGAAGAAGCAACCAATTGGGACCTGCGACTTTATATGTCAAACCTAAAAACGCACGGTGCGTTTATGGGAAAACCCTATTTTAAAAGCGGCGATGCCAGAGGCTTCTATTTTTCTGTCATACTTCGCTCTGAAAAGCGATTTCCCACGCCGGATAAGACAATGCTTAGATTCGAATAGCAAAAACTGCCCCCCAATAACTACCATTGCTTAAAAGTAAATAACCGGTCGGTCGAAGGTAAAAGATCGCTTGCACACACAAAAGTCGGACGGGCAGACACTGCCTGTGGTAGAAATAACCCCAATACCTCAGGGCTGTACGATATGTGTGATAACGTGCGGTAGCGGGTAGAGGATGATTGGCACTGTGCAGCTATGACGGTGCTCCGACTGACCGCAGTTGGTGGGAGGTCGCGCCTCCGCCGGTTGCATCTCGCGCCGGGGTTCTAATCGCTCGTTACAGTCTTGAAGCTATATCAGAGAATCAGCAAGTCGCAAAGTAAGTCGGCATGATAGATGCATATCAACAACCCGGGTAATCTTTTATAGCTGAAACAACGGTCACTGGAATAACAGTGCGAGAACAGTGCGAGGCGTAATGCAAAGGACATTCAGACAGTACGGTTAACAATGTCAGCGTTCATTACACTGTTGTTGCTCGGACTTATTATCTTCCGAGTAACATAGGCAATAAAAAATATGTAGAGAACACAACAAACCCTGAAGTAATGCTCTCATTTAAATGGAGAAAAAAATGCGAGAACAAGCGATAAGAACAAGCAATAGTTTTAGCGTCTCAATTGGGGACTTGGTAGCGGCAGCTTTTGATAATGTCGCGCAATTTATTACAGATCCCAAAGAAGCATCAATAGAAGCTGTGCGATTAGTGAACTACATGTTGCGACACGCACTGCCGCCTTCGCCATATTGTAGACCCAAAGTTTGCCTGCGACCGGCATTTACCAAGAGGATGTAAAAGAGTGCTTCGAAACACTATCATTATTTGCGTTTTACTTTGGGTTATTGGAATGATTACATCCTATACATTAGACGGATACATTCATCTTCTGCTCCTTGCAGCCTTGTCATTACTGCTGTTTAGAATGATCAGAGGTCAGGGGCGAATCCAAGATAGAAGACAATAACAAATGAATTTGAATCAAAGAATCGGGTATCGGAAATAAGACTAACTAAAAAAATACGACACTTTTGTAGTCAAAAGAAGAAGAGGACAAAATGAGACACACAACAAAAATATTGGCATTGTTTATCGCATGTTTTTCAATGAGCTGCACCCCGACTGAGAATATGACCGCGCAACAGCGGATTCCAGGTGAAACCGAAAAAGAACAGTTAGATAACAATTTTATAAAAGAAACTATGACTATCGCGGATACAATGGAGGATGACGACTTTGCTCAAAAAACCAGAGTCATTGAAGAGACAAAAAAGGAACTTGACGATATTCAGTTGGAGTTGGATCGCCTTGCCGAGAAAGTCAATACGTCCAACGCTGAAGCAGCGGCAGATGCAAAATTACGACTTAATTCAGTGCGCGAAAATTGGACGCAAGCGAAAAGACAACTCGATCTGGCCGAAAACGCTACTGAGTTAGCATGGAACGATGTGAAGCTTGGATTACAAAAATCAAGGAACTTTTTGAAGGAATCCTTTGAACAGACACGGCAATGGTTGAGCGACAAGATTGAACCGTGAACCTACTAATTGGAGAACAGAATCATTCCGTTGGATTTCTAAGAAGGAATTAGTCTTTATTATTAGATTTTAATAGATAAGTGTCGCAGATAGGGCGTTCACTAGAAAGGAAATATCTACATGTTGTTGTTACTCGGAGGCGTTCTCGTTGCAATATGGTTGCTGGAAACAATAACCTCACACTATGGGAATAAGATTAATTCCCAACGTTACCGCGGTCGCGTTCCTAATCAAAATCATCCGGTGTAAGACTGTCGAGTGAGTCTAACTCTTGTGCAAGTTACGAAAAGGATACAAATACTCTAAGGATACAAATACTCTAAGGATACAAATACTCTGGCACTTCTACGCAAATACATGATTGCCTGGTTTATATTAGCAGTCATAGCGACTGCCGGGTGTCAGGTTACGGTGAAGAGCATGTCTGTTTGGATTTATCCGGCTATGACCTTTCCTTCAAGATCGGTGGAAATCGGAGGAGGCGGCCAGGTGATTGTTCCTCAGTATGACCCCGAGGGCGATAGTATCTGTATCGGGGTAAGGTTTGTACATATCAATGCAGAAAACAAAAACCAAATGTCCACTTCAAGCATTCTCAAATGGCCTGCAATTATTAAACGACAGCAGGCGGACAGGTAGCAAATAACAGGTTTTTAAAAAAGATAATCGGCATACAGATGGCATGTACATTGCATTCTAAGACGGTCTCAGCCGCAAACGGCTCGTCATATATGTACTATCTTCGCAACATAAGAAGGAGATGAGATGAAGAAAACAAGAAACAGGAATGAACCAATTACACAAACGATCAGTGAGGAGATTGACACTCTTTATACCGAAAAAAGCGGATTATCGAGCGCTACTGTGCTGCATCCGGATTTTAAGATGCGTCCCAAAACCTACGACATAAAGAGTCTGCCCACTCATGAACAAATTGCTGTACGGGCATATGACCTTTGGCAGAAAAAAGGGAGTCTTTCTAATCAGGAAGAGAATTGTTGGCTTAAAGCAGAAATGGAGCTTAATCATGAAGTCTAAAAATCTATTGAATGATCGTTTCAGAAGGAGGCAAATATGTGGCTTTTAATTATATTGATAGTATTGTTTGTGTTGGCAATCGGCGGCGGCGGCTGGGGACACTCACGAGGTGTCTATTGGGGCTGGTCTCCTGCTGTTGTAATATTGGTGGTCATTGTAGCGATGTACTTTAGCGGACACATCAACTGGCATTGATAAAAACATTGGTCGTTTTCATTAACAACCTCGAGTCATTTAACTATTTAGTGTCCATCTCAAAATGCCCATTTTTGAAGGGTCGGGGGTGTCGGTTGACGAGCGAGTATGTATGATTCTATGATGTTACGCAGTGAGGACACCGATGCCCCCGACACAAACGAATACTTCTGAGATGGATACTATTTAGTTCCCCTCTTAAAAGTGGATGTTTTAGATAAGCCGCCCATGCATGCTATCTGCGCGCCAAAAATATATTACGTGCCGAAGGGCGTCCACTATGCGTACGTTTGAAAAGAGCTCTGCGCGTCCACATCAGACGCACTCTATCTCGTTTGGGCTGTGCGCCTTTTTGCAACGTTAGAGCAAACTTTTTCTTTAGCAACATCTTACTCAACAAGACCATATTCCCATGTCATAAGACAGTCTGACGATTGTTTCCTCCAATTGGCCTATCATGAAAAACGTAACATTATTTGCGACAGGTTAAAAAATATACGAATCTTTAAAATAACATGAGCGGTACTTCTCAAAACTAGATTTCCAAACCTGTGGCCGAATAATTGCAAGAGATCCTGATACTTCTCGTGTGAAAGCAACTTTCTGCATTCACAGCGCCGGCAATGTTTTTGACATAAACGGCTTATTTGCATTTTGGTAATATGGAGAGAAAATATGTTCGGAAAACACATAACGTTGTTTAAGCTATTGGGATTTGAGGTTAAGTTGGATCTGAGCTGGCTGTTTCTTGCAGTCATGATCACCTGGGGGTTGGCTCGAGGATTCTTTCCGGTTTATTATGAAGGAGTTTCGGATGCTGTCTACTGGTGGATGGGCGGGTTAGGCGCTCTCGGACTTTTTGTATCGATTATCTTGCACGAACTCAGTCATTCGGTTGTAGCCAAACGCTTCGGCATAAGAATAAGAGGTATTACACTTTTCGTTTTTGGAGGAGTAGCAGAGATGGAAAACGAGCCGCCCACTGCCCGTGCAGAGCTTTGGATGGCAGCTGCCGGGCCTTTGATGAGTATCGCGCTTTCCGTAATTTGTTACACTATGTTTCGAGTTACAGCTGTCGAAGGTGTGCCGGGAATGATAAACGGCATTTTATTCTATTTAGCGTTCATCAATCTGGCTTTGGCTGTATTCAATTTGATCCCGGCCTTTCCTTTAGATGGAGGACGTATTCTTAGAGCAGTACTTTGGGGGTGGAAAAAAGACTTTAGGTGGGCCACTAAGATCGCATCAACCTTGGGAGTTGTTTTTGGCATTCTTCTTATCGCTTTTGGTGTGTTTAGGATGATTATAGGCGATGTCGTAGGAGGCGTTTGGTTTTTTCTTATCGGGTTTATGTTGAGGGGCGCAGCAAAATCGACGATTTCATCCGTTGCGACACGTTATGCGCTTCAAGGCGAAGCGGTCCGACGCTTTATGAAAAAAGACCCTATTACCGTACCTTTTCATATATCGGTTCAGGAACTTGTAGACCGGTACATCTATACATATCACCATAAGCTTTTTCCTGTTGTCGACGGCGAGCGACTATTGGGCTGCGTTACTACCCGAGGAATAAAGAATCTGCCCAAAGACCAATGGTCGACCCATACAGTAAAAGACATTCTTATTCCCTGTGATCCTACCATCGCTGTAGGTCCGTCGGAGGACGCAGTCAAGGGAATGACAACAATGTATCGAAACGGTCAGAGCAGATTGATGGTCGTGGAAGGCGAAAAGTTAATAGGTATTCTCGCGCTTAAAGATATATTGGAGTTCTTGTCTTTGAAATTAGACCTCGAAGGCACATAATGCTTACAAACACACATCGACTTTACACTTGATAGAAACGGTAAAAGATATGTACGAAAACAAAATTGAACGCAATATGGATAGCAAGACCTGTTACTTGGGGGAGGATAAAAGAATTTGGTAGTCGTAGATGTCAATTGACCGCACTCGTCGCCGGCAGGATAAATGCTTTAGTATAACGCTGAAGTTAATAAAAGAAGATCCTGATTATGCAACCAAAAGGATTTTTGTAAAAAACGGTACACAAATAACTGTCACATAACTACTTTTTCTCGAATTGGATTATCCGCTTCAGCAAAGTGAAAAACAAAAGTTTAATTAGGTTAATACGAAAACCAGGCAGCATAATGAAACATAAACGTAAAACCGGTGCAATAATACCGGCATTAGAGTCTCTTGCAAGCAGCGCTGAAACATTGTCCATTGTCGGTATCGGTGCCTCAGCCGGTGGGTTGGATGCAATTGAGGGGTTCTTACGTCACATTCCGGACAAATGCGGGATGTCCTTTGTCATTGTCCAACACTTGGACCCTACGCATGAAGGCTTATTGGCAGAGTTGCTTCAACGCGCCACCCCTATGAAAGTAATTCAGATTCAAGACCGAATGCGGATTGAGGCAAATCGCGTCTATGTGATTCCTCCTAATTATGATCTATCCATTCTCAATAATGTATTGCACTTGTTAGAACCGGCTGCTCCGCGCGGGCTAAGGCTGCCCATCGATTTTTTCTTTCGTTCTCTTGCTATTGACCAAAAATCTAGGAGTATAGGAGTGATTCTATCTGGTATGGGATCAGACGGCACTTCAGGGCTTGCTGCCATTAAGGAGCATGGAGGTGCGGCGTTTGTGCAAGAACCTTCATCGGCAAAATACGACGCCATGCCCAGAAGCGCAATAGAAGCGGGGCTGTCTGACATTACGGCACCCGTCGATGAATTGGCCAAGTATGTTCTTTCTTATCATCCTTCTACTGCTACATCATTACAAACTCGTTTGGTTTTGGATGCAAAAGCACAAGGCGCTATCGAAAAGATATTTATATTGGTTCGAAGCAGTACAGGCCATGATTTTTCACAATATAAACACAGCACAGTCTATCGCCGCATTGAGCGACGCATGAAACTGCACGGAATTGACGAGATCAGCAGATACGTAAAATACCTGCAAGAGAACAAGCAAGAAATCTTGCTGCTTTTTAAGGAAATGCTTATTGGTGTAACAAATTTCTTTCGCGATCCTGAGGCATGGGATCAACTAAAAAATAAGATAATGCCGGGTCTTCTGTCTGAGAGAACATCGGGCGGAACACTCCGTGCGTGGACAGTCGGGTGCTCAACCGGAGAGGAAGCCTACTCTTTGGCAATGATATTCAAGGAAATGCTGGAGGAGATACATCCCGCCCAACCCTTTTCACTGCAAATCTTTGCTACTGACCTAAACAAAGATGCTATCCAGCGAGCACGGCGCTCACTATATCCTTTAAATATAGAGGACGATGTATCATCCGAAAGGTTAAGCCGGTTTTTTCACCGTGAGCCTGAAGGTTTTCGCGTGGTTCATGAGATCCGCGAAACAGTAGTATTCGCTTCGCAGAATGTGACCATGGATCCTCCGTTTACTAAGATTGATATTCTCAGTTGCCGAAATCTGCTCATCTATTTATCTGCCGAATTACAAAAAAATTTACTGCCGCTTTTTCACTACAGCCTCAACCCGGGCGGTATTCTTTTTTTGGGCAGTTCAGAAACACCCGGTACTTCGGCCGACCTTTTTGAAACCAAAGACCTAAAGTCCCGCATATATCGACGAAGAGATACATCTCTTAGAAATTTTCCTATAGTTTTCCCTGCATCGCATCCCGCTCCTAAACTTGCAGCAGAAAAGCCAATCGGCCAAGAGACACCGATCCGAAATTTGCAAACACTCGCTGACCGATATCTTCTTTCGCGTTTCTTACCGACAGCTGTGATGACAAATAACCAGGGAGACATTCTCTACATTAACGGACGCACCGGCAGATATCTGGAACCGGCCGCCGGTAAAGCTAACTGGAATATCCATGTTATGGCGCGTGAAGAGTTGCGATACGAATTAAGCGATGTTTTTCAAAAGGCAGTGCATAACGGACATAACGCAGAGCGCATACGTGCAAGATTAAAAAATGATGCTGCAACAGAGCTGGTGGAGATTTCCGCAGAGCAATTAACGGAGCCGTCTGAATTACGAGGTTTGGTTATGGTTGTATTTTCAGATGTAAACATATCATCGGTTGGAAAACGAAATGACAAAAAGCTACCGGTATCAGGAGAAAAGGCGCGCGAATTGATACAAGCACGGGAGGAAATTCTGAAGATACGAAAGGAAATGCAGATCTCACAGGAAGAGCTCAAATCAGCCAATGAGGAACTGCAGTCTACTAACGAGGAACTGCAGAGCATGAACGAAGAGCTTACAACATCCAAAGAAGAGACACAGTCGTTGAATGAAGAGCTGCAAACGCTCAACCAGGAACTGCAAATAAAACTTGATGAGCTGTCACGTACCAACGACGACATGCGCAATCTACTTGAGAGCACCGATATCGCAACTTTGTTTTTAGATGATAAACTGAACGTTAGACGTTTTACGGCTAAAATGTCTTCCATCATCAATCTTATTCCAGGAGACCTCAATCGGCCCATTTCCGACCTCGCCTCAAACCTTTTATATCCCGAGCTTGCTGAAAATGCTCGATCAGTATTGGAAACCCTAGTTATTAAAGAGCATGCAGTAGAGGCAATCGATAATAGGTGGTTCACTGTGCGCATCATGCCGTACCGTACATTGGACAATAAAATTGACGGTGTCGTGATTACCTTTGTCGATATTACAGTAGCTAAAACGCTCGAATCTAAACTCCGCAAGCAGGTAAGCGGAGCAGGAGGGGTAATTGAATGAATAGGGAAAAAGAAAACGTAAATAAATCTAGTGAGCGCCGCCGCTTGGCGGAAGAAAGAATTGACGAGAGACGTAGTTGTTTTGATATTGGAGATAAGAATACGGCGATGGATACCAGAAGAATTGTTCACGAACTGCAGGTTCATCAAATTGAACTGGAAATGCAAAATGAAGAGCTGCAGCGTGTACGGGGAGAATTAGAAGAAGTATTGGCGCGCTATACAGACCTGTACGAGCACGCGCCGGTCGGCTATCTTACAATAGGACGTAACGGCGAAATTATGCAGATAAACCTTGCAGGCGCCGACCAAATGGGAATGGAGCGTTCGCAACTCATTGGAATGTGCTTCAACCGTCTAATGGTTCCCGAAAGCCGAACTGTATTTAATAATTTTCTTGTCAAACTATTTGAGGGCGATTTCAAAGAAGCATGCGAAGTTGAGATGATTTCGAAAAGTTCAAAATCGCTTTTTTTTTCGTTCACAGGTTTGGTTGGCAGCAACGGGACAGAATGCAGAATAGCGGTAACTGACATTACACTTAGAAAGTCTGCCGAACACGAGAGTGAGTTGCTGCGATTAAAGCTTGCGCAATCCCAAAAATTAGAAGCCGTCGGTACATTCGCAGGAGGGATTGCGCACGATTTCAACAATATTTTGGCAGGCATTCTTGGCGGACTGTCCATGATGGATATGGATCTCGGTGAGTCCCATAAGCATCATAACAATATTCAAGAGATGGAGTTGATGGTGGATCGCGGCACCGATCTAACCAAACAGCTTCTTGGATTTGCCCGCCGCGGGAAATATAATGTCAAACCGGTGGATTTGGAGCGCGTGGTCGAAAAGACGATTTTGATGTTCGGGCGCACACATCGAGACATCGATTTTCACATCGATATCTCGGCAGATATGCCGGCAGTCCTCATGGACCATACGCAGCTTGAGCAAGTGCTGATTAATCTTTTTGTCAATGCCGAGCAAGCCATGCCTGATGGCGGTATGATACAGCTAAGTGCAGAGACTGTTAAACTTGCTGTTAATGAAGTTACACCTCATTGCGCACAGCCCGGACAATTCGTTCAGCTTACAGTGACAGATACAGGAATAGGAATGGATGCTGCAACGCAAGCGCGAATCTTTGAGCCTTTCTTTACAACAAAAGGGCTCGGGCAGGGAACCGGATTGGGTCTTGCCTCGGTCTACGGTATTCTTAAGAGCCACGGCGGCTTTGTTACTGTAAAAAGCTTAGTGGGAAATGGATCGGCGTTTACACTTTTTCTGCCTACCACTGAGTTACCCGTCGAGACGGAAAAAACCAAGAAACCGTCTATAAAGCCGGGAATGGGAACCATCTTGATAGTGGATGACGAAACGCTAATTCTGAAGGTTTATGCCGACATGCTTACAAGAATCGGGTACGAAACATTAACTGCGTCTGGCGGTAAAGAGGCTGTTGAACTTCTGCGGCTTCACAAAGAAAAAATATCGCTCGTTGTGCTTGATATGGTCATGCCCGACATGAACGGTCGAAAAACATTCCGGGCCTTACGAGAAATTGTGCCGGACATCAAGGTACTGCTGTCCAGCGGCTACAGCATTGAAGGCCAAGCACAGGAAATGCTTGATGAAGGATGTAATGGATTTATTCAGAAACCCTTTAATCTAGCTGTGCTCTCTTTAAAGCTAAAAGAAATATTGTGAGCGTGATTATAGAAAATAGCTGATGTAGAACGGTTGTTTTATAGCAATAGGGATGTCGTACTGATAAGGTCTGACAAACACAATGCAGGTAATATGTAACACATGGTGTATACTTTCGATAGAAATAAAGTTGCATAGAAGTTCCTGTCTAAAGAGACAGCTATCTTGCATGTCAAGATCTCGACACTTTATTTAGTCCATAGAAACTCAATGCAAAGCGCGGCTCAGCTCAATAAGAATATTACTCAATACAAACAAGAAATTTTTCCAAAGGCTGTGTCTAGTTCGCTTCTGGCCGGCATTTTGCATTCTCGATCAATCTGTCCATGTGGATAACGAAAACAGTGCAGGAATCAGCGCTAGAAACGGGAAAAAATATTATGGGAAACAAGGTCGAAGTAATGCTGTTCAGCTACAAAATCAATGAGGCAGATGTGTAAACAGTGTGAAACGTGCAATGCGGCAATGTTTTTACAGTTAATAAGGTACCAAACGTAATTTGGAATAGAGGATTTGATATCATGCAAAACGAAATAACAAACTATCTGATTGTCGGCGGCATTCTGCTAATGCCTGTTCTCATTGTTCTTATGTCTACAGTTTTTACCGTAGAGCAACGTACAGTAGCTCTAGTGCAGAGATTCGGAAAATTTATAAGGGAAGCAGAGCCCGGTATTCGTTCCAAAATTCCTTTTGTAGATAGGGTGGTCGCCAGGGTAAATCTGCGCGTCCAACAGCTGGATGTCGAGATAGAAACAAAGACAGAGGACAACGTATTTGTCCGTATGGTTGTTGCCGTTCAGTACTATGTCTTGCCTGACAAGGTTTACGATGCGTTCTACAAGCTGGATGATGCAAGCCGCCAGATTAGATCGTTTGTTTTTGATGTTGTTCGAGCTCAGGTGCCAAAAATTACCCTTGATAATGTTTTCGAAAAAAAAGACGACATCGCTAATATTGTGAAAAGTGAGCTTTCTCAGGTAATGGAGGGATTTGGATACGGTATCCTTAAGGCGTTGGTTACAGATATTGATCCGGATTCCAAGGTTAAATTGTCGATGAATGAGATCAACGCGGCGCAGCGGATGCGAGTGGCGGCTACAGAAAGAGGTGAAGCCGATAGAATTCTTAAAGTAAAGTCGGCTGAAGGTGATGCTCAGAGCAAGGCACTGCAGGGACGAGGTATAGCAGACCAACGTCAAGCCATTGTAGCCGGTTTAAGGGATTCTGTGGATGAGTTCAGAAAATCTGTTCCCGGTACGACAGCTAAGGACGTGATGAATCTTGTATTAATGACGCAGTACTTTGATATGCTCAAGGAAATAGGGGCATCCTCGCGAACAAATGCTATTCTTATTCCGCATTCTCCGGGCAACCTGACAACGCTGACAGAGCAAATGCGTAACGCAATGATAGAGGCCAATCAGACTGTCGCAAATCTATCAGATTCAAATGTGTGATTTTGAAAAAGTAATTTTTCTTAACGAACTAGAAGAGGAGCAAGATAACTCTGTAAACTATCTATCTATGGAACATTTAACGCAGCCCGCTATCGCCCAAGCACTATACCAAGATGTTGATATGCCGATATTGTGGAACATAGGACGGTGCAAAACAGATTGCCATTTCCTTTCTGTAACACCGGTATGTCAAATGTGTTTTAAAACACGTTTTAGAACCTGTTGACGTGTAATTATCAGTTGATTGGCTTTGTTGTTATTGTGCGCCGAGTTGCAGAATTCCATTGTTTCGTTTAAAAATCTTACGGTAACGGGTTCAGCTGTAAGGAACGAGCGTTTTGTAGCTCACGCAGCCATGGCTATCCCGCTATCTTTTTTCCTATGGAGGCGACATGCTCACCCTGAAATGCAGCAGCTTTAAGCTCGTTTACGCTAGGCATTCGTTCTCCTTGTGCTCCGGCGACTGTTCCTGCACCGTAGGGCGAACCGCCGGTTACCTCATCAATCAGCATTTGCCCTTGGAAAGAATAAGGCAAACCTACAATGATCATCCCATGATGCAACAACGTAGTATGAAAGCTCAGAATAGTCGATTCTTGGCCGCCGTGCTGGGTTGAAGCGGATACAAATACGCTTCCTACTTTGCCTATCAGGGCTCCTTGCATCCACAGCGTTCCTGTTCTATCAAGGAATTGTCTCATTTGACCGGCCATGTTTCCAAAACGTGTCGGAGTCCCAAAAACAATGGCGTCATAGTCGGGCAGGTCCGTTACTTTTGCGAACGGAACTTTTGACAAAGTTTGTTGTGCTTCTTCGGCCCCCATTGCTGACAATACGTCTTCGTGCAATGTTTCAGGCACCCTCCTAATATCAACCGCGCAGCCGCTTACCCGAGCGGCGCCCTCTTCAACGGCCTGAGCCATTCGATACGTATGCCCATAACTAGAATAGAACAACACCAACATTTTCATGACTCGCTCCTTCTATCTTTTCCGACAAATGATTATCGAATACATTACAGTCTGACTTGAGTTATTAAGCAATAAACATACCGATGTTATGTTTTGATAACAAAATGTAAATTAGTGCGTCGTCAGGGAAATCGGTTACATAAGAGAACGAGCAATTAGCGGTGTAGGCAAGGCGCTACGACGAGTAACAATTGGTTTAGTGCGAGGGTGCGCAACGCAGCCGACGCTGTAAAATACGTTGAATTATGTGATGAATTTGTTCGGCACCGCATTTGATTCAAGTCTTCATTAACCTTGCATCATTATCTCAAGATAAAGACAAACAGCCTTCTAATTGCATGCGCGTAAAAATCATGAAAAGCAAGGGCAACCGTTTTCGTCAATGAAGGAGATCTCAAATAACAAGAAATAAATCTTATACATTAAGACTCGTCCTCATTATGAAAGATTTGATTCGAGTAGGAACAAAAGCAAATTTGAAAACATGAGCGCAGACAACGTTCGTATATGGGACTATTTTGTAGAAGAAAAGGAAGATAGGTTGAGCGGTGATATCTTCTCTAGGTCTTGGTGACCTCCCTCTTCTATTATGTTTATTAAACACCGATCACATAAAAATTTGTCTTCCATTTGAGCCAGTGCAAAAGAATCGCAATTGTCGCAATATATTGCTTGGACCGGATTTGAGATGTTGACTGTTGTCATTTTTTTGCTCCGGTCAAGAATCACGCACATTTCTTAAAAAATGCTTCATTGAACACTTCATTTGGTTCCTGTTAACCCGCGACCTCTATTGTGCCTTGCTCGCTTGAAGGAAAAATCAGGAGCCTTTCTTATCTTTTTGGGCTTGTCGTAGTGTTGCTTGTCTTTTAAGGGAGTTCGAGAATGGTCCGGGTGCTGCCGGTCAATAACGTTATTCTTTGAGTCAACTATAACGTCAACTCCATCCTCTACATGGACGAAAAACTTGTCCTGCGGGCCTTCCTGCTTTTTGATGTCATCATCGGGAAGAATGCCCATAGCCCTTTTTACCATTTCAACCATCTGATTCCATTTGCCTTGGTTCTGATCTTCATTCGTTTGTTCTTCCTGTTTCATGAAAAACCTCATTTCTCTCGAAATGAATTATAAGCAATCGCCATGCCGGCAGTTTGAAAGAAAATAGACTAAAGATCGACAAAAACAGGCTGCTAAATGTCTGCTTACTTATAACGACAATTCTTGAATATCGTGATGACAAGTCAACGAATAAAATGAGGTGTCAATATAGCGCGATGACATGTAATAATAGTGCTATTGTGTGGAGGAGTAATAGCGGTCGAAGTTATGAAGGCTAATTTTGCAATAAATTTGCCTGACACAGCACTAGATGTTGTTGATGTAAAAAAGGTCAGAGGTAACCTATCAATATCGAGGATACAAAGATATTTGATCAGCCTCAAGTCTTTGGGGCAAAACATGTAGGAATGCTATGTTTGCGCGTTTTGTAAAATGGAGTTGTAGCTCCATTAGTACGGTAAGCGGCTGCTTTACTAAAAATATAGGTGCTTATGGCTTTTTCCAGGATTATCGGATGATTCCGAAATACAAAATGAGCAGCCTTGCGAACTTTGAAGACATTTTTTTGGAGTATTGCCGCCAATTGAAATTTAAGTTTCAATAGTGCTTTTGCGTCATCTGAGATTGAAGTCGGATTTGAGCCGAGATCAACCAAATCGGCAACAATGCTCATTGCTTCATCGATGTTTTTCAATGATATGTCTGCGACTTCTTTTTCGCGTTCTAGAATCTCTTTTGACAGCTCTGCGTAGTCATATAATGCATAAGCCAATTGATCAGGGGAATCCATATCTTTTTCGGGATGGTCAGCCTCCATTTTGTATATTCTATCGTCCCATTCATAACTATCAGATGATGCAATATACCATTCCAAAAAGGTAACAAAGTCAAACAGCAGCTGTTGCCCCCGCTCAAGGCGGCCTGTTTTGTCGTCATCTAGCTGTAATTGACTAATATATTGTGCCTGAACGTATCCAATGCTGTCAATCACATACCTGATAAGAGAAATTATTTCTTTAGATATTCCAAAACCGGCATTTTCCAAACCCGGCCTGTCCGGTGTTGCGCTCCAATAATCGGATGCAAAATTCATTACGCGAGCAGCATCTGCTCTCATTGCGTTCAAGGGTAGAGTTCTATCTACCGATTCTGTATTTACTTCCAGTGAGTCTACCCAATCTTTGAGTTCTTTTATTCTAGACATTACATATACTCCTATTACTACTATATATCTTTATGACTTTACGGAATTACTGTCACAGTAAAAATATTATCAATCGCATAATCGTTAAGCTGTCTTATCTCTCATTTTTGTACAAAATCTCATAATGTCAGCTTTATAAAGGCCTTCTCTAACGCTTTGCGACTTTCTATGACATCTAACACAAATAGCTCCCATTCACTTTCTCCCGCCATGCCGAGTTTATTGAGGTTCAGCCTGGCTGTCTGATATTTTGATTCCAAATCGGCAATGTTCTGCTGATAATCCAAATCCAATTTCTTTCCGGATTCTGCGACACCGAGCATAATTCCATCGAGTTTGCCCCTCCATAGATGAAGACAATTTTCCATTTTTCTAATATATGCATTCATTCTATTCATATTATTACCTGTATCCCTAATCAGTTACATATTCTCGCTGCTTGCGACGAGTTTGTTTCAAAAACAAACTTTAACAAATGACGAGATGCCTATACCTGTCTTACGCAAAAATCATGCCGGTGTGATTTATTACTTTAGAAATGAAGACTGATACCAAGACGAAACTCCAGCGGTATACCGGACCCTCCCCACTCGAGATCTTTGCTGAGAGTAGTGTCAATTTCGAACACAATGCCGAGAATTGCGATAATATGTATGTCCAGTCCTACGCCGAACATAACGCCCCAATCGAAGTTATGCCGTTGGAGCTGAAGAGGAAATGCTAACCGCAGATAGAGAGGTATCATCGGCGGAGTTATTCTGGCACCCGGCCTGAAAGTGAAGTTCCAGTAGCCAACATGTGTGCCTGCTATTTTGACGCTTTCGAGTGTTGTGGAAAGGCCGAGGTCAAATTTAAACCACGACCAACCAATTGAGGGCACAATCTCAAGGCTTACCGGCCCTCTATAAACATGTGAGTTAAGAAAATACATTCCTTCTCCAATGGTCGCCGCCAGGCCGATTGAATAACCGCGAGTTGTTTCGCCTTCTTCCGACGAAGAGTCCTCATTCGCCTTTGCTGATTCCGCTCCGAGTAAAATGGCGACTGCAAAGAACCCGCTCATTGTGATACTCATAATATTGTAACCTTTATTTAAATTCATGACTTAATTTTGCCTCCTAGTTGCTCACGTGTTTCTTGAAAAAGCGCCTTCAACATTCCATATGTTTTGTCTACTATTAATATCACCATCCGACCTATCCGCTCGATGTTATGTAAAAGATAGCGACGCCGATTTATCGGTTGGATGCGTGCAAATCACGTTCGACAACGATTTCGACACGGCGATTATTCGCTCGCCCCTCAGAGCTATCGTTGTCGGAAACGGGATGTCCTTCTCCTTGACCTGAAGCCTTTATGAGATCGCTTTTGTACCCCCCCTGCACTAAATAATTTCGTACCATATTTGCCCGGTCTTGCGACAAATGCATGTTATAGATATCGGACCCTTGAGAATCTGTGTGACCTTCCACTGTGATGTTGCGACTGCTGTTGTTGAGTAATACTTCGACAACTTGATCAAGTCTTGCTGTTGCAGCAGGAAGAAGCGTTGCTTTGCCCGATGCAAACAGGACGCTTCCGGAAAGTGTAATGACCGTTCCGCGGGCCTCTTCTTTGACTGTCGCTAAACTGGATAAGGCTGCAAGCGATGCCGCTGCCTGTTTTTCTGCTGCAATGCGTGCATCTTTCTCTTGAGCAAGCTGCTCTGCTGTCATTTCGCCACTGTTCTCCGATAACGTCAATGCATTACGTGTTTTGCTTAAGTCTTGTTTTGTGTTTGACAGAATCTTTCCCTGTACAATTTGGAACTCATTGTTCGCTTGTAATTTTTTGTTCTGCTTTACGGAAATAGATGCTGTTGCTTCTGCCAACTGCACTTTGCGTTCTGCAATATATGACAAATCACGCGTCTGATATGATTCAGGATATGCAGCAAAGGATTGTTCAGCCTTGTCAAGTGCCATTTTGGCCACGTGCAATTCTGCCGGCGCCACATAAGATGTCATGCCGTCGCTTGCCCGAATATATGCTGCGCGTGCTCTCAAAAGTTCATTAGGAGTTGTCGCTGCGCAGCTTCCAAAAAAACCTGCACAAGTAAACAAAATTAAAATCTTGTTCGTATTCATTGATAGTTCCTTTCAATCAGTAGCTGCTTCTATCCAAAGGCTAATTGTTCTCTTTTTTAAGCATGCGTACACGTTCCATTGCCAAATTTGCTTCTGATTTCTCTTCATCCTCCCGGGAAAGCAGAACAGCCAATTCTGCGTCTGCTTCGGCTCTTTTCAGCATAGACTCGGCCATTTCCTTTTCATCTCTCTGTGACAATTTTTGTGCATACGCCAGACCTTCCTTGGCTAACTGTAGATGAAGTGATGCTCTGGGTACATCTGCGGCTCCTACTTCCTCTGCAGCGCGAATACCTGACGTAGCATCATCTGTTTGCAATGCAGTGCTCGCGCATGCTGCTGCAATTGCGCTGACGGCAATAAAAAAACTTACACTTTTTAATAGTTGTCTCATCAATTTCTCCTTTATTAGTTACGGATTATTACCATTTTCTTTACGGCTCTATATACTCAACATCCGCCGATTCTTTTGATGTTCAAATTACCGCAAGTATCGAAGTAGCAATATTGATGCCGTTTTTTTTTTTGACAGAACGAACGAAATGCCGAGTAAAATGCGAGGAATCTGAGGAACCTATTGATGGGATGAAATAGAAAATGAGAAAATAGTCGATTTTTAGCTTGTGATGCTAATATGCTATTTAAAAATGATAAATAGAGTTCACGCTGATGGAGAGCATTTAGAAACAAAACTCACGGGTCTTTTTCCACAGCTTAACAAAATACACACTTATTCTTGGTCGGTAAGATATTTGTCTTGCGGATTGGGATTGTAAAATGCCTAGCTCGGCAGTTCTAATAACCTGTTCGGATGTTGTCTGACTGCATTACACGGTACATCCATACCGCCGATATGAAGGCTTGTCGCTCTTTGCGTAAAATTTTTGGGTGTCCATTAGAGAAAATGGATCCCAATAAAAAGAACAGTCATGTAATATACATAAATTCCATAAAGACGTAAATAGATTCAAACTGTTACTGTGCCGAAATGACAGCTGCAAGGCATGGATAAAAGAAATACAATACACATGGTGCGGCGTAAAAACAGCAAACAGTTGCTGCGAAAAGAAAACAATGACTGCGATGATAATGGGCCAAGCGATGATGAGAAAAGCGTATACTCAGATTGAAAAGTAGTTCTTTTCGCTTCCTACGGAGAAGGAACAGTAATGACTGCGGCGTCCAATGTGATAGCCTCAGCAGCAGCTCCCTGATTGAGTGCTCTGCCTTCCAGATTCGCGCCGGTGAGAAGCGAAATGGAAGTTCCGGCAATAAAGGTTCCCTTAATAATAGAGTCGGTTCCAAGTGTAACCGTGCTTCCCGCTGTCCAATATACATTGGCAGCTTGGGCACCATTGGCCAGCACGACCTCGCTTGCGGATTCAGTAGTGATGGAGGTTTCGCTTCGAATGATAAAAACGGCACCTGTGTGGCCTTGAGCATCCAAGTACAGAGAACCTCCTGCGGAAATTTCCAGCGAAGACCCTGATTCATAAAGACCCGGATAAAGTGTTAATCCGTTTAAGTCTCCAGATATGGATTGGGGTGTTCCTCGCACCGCTGAGCGTGCATTGAAGAACGCAACTTCAGCATCGTTTTTAGCATTAGCGAGGATAGTTGGATTGACCAGCGAACAAGCAGGTCCTGTTTCATCGACAGTATAAACCCTTCCTGTTACTTCGCTGCAGGTTAACGGGTTGCTGAAACCGCTTATATTCGCTCCGGTATCCGGATACAACCCAACATCTCCGGTGATAATGGAGTTAGGAATATTGGTAATAGCAGCGGAAGCTAAAATTGCAAAATTGGCCGACGACCCAAGGGGCACCGGAAGCTGAGCATCTGTCGGCCAGTCATCCGTTCCGCCGTCTATGCCGCCGTCTACGCCGCCGTCCGGGTAGGTGTCCGTGTCTGTATCAGTGTACGTGTCTGTATCAGTGTCCGTGTCTGTATCAGTGTCCGTGTCTGTATCAGTGTCCGTGTCTGTATCAGTGTCC
>CAYWLQ010000039.1:20931-36417 GCA_964458775.1 uncultured Myxococcales bacterium
GTGTCTGTGTCTGCATCCGTGTCTGCATCCGTGTCTGTGTCAGTGTCAGTGTCTGTGTCAGTGTCAGTGTCTGTATCAGTGTCCGTGTCAGTGTCAGTGTCTGCATCAGTGTCAGTGTCAGTGTCAGTGTCCGTGTCCGTGTCCGTGTCAGTGTCAGTGTCAGTGTCCGTGTCTGTATCAGTGTCCGTGTCAGTGTCCGTGTCAGTGTCTGTGTCTGCATCCGTGTCTGTGTCTGCATCCGTGTCTGCATCCGTGTCTGTGTCAGTGTCAGTGTCTGTGTCAGTGTCCGTGTCTGTATCAGTGTCCGTGTCAGTGTCTGTGTCTGCATCCGTGTCCGTGTCTGTGTCTGCATCCGTGTCCGTGTCTGTGTCAGTGTCCGTGTCAGTATCAGTGTCCGTGTCCGCGTCAGTATCAGTGTCAGTATCAGTGTCAGTGTCAGTGTCCACATCTGTGTCGGTATCAGTGTCCGTGTCGGTATCAGTGTTAGTGTCGGTGCCACTGCCATCTGTAGATTCCGGAAACTCAACCAACTGCCCTCCGCATGCGACTCCATGGAACAGCATCAGAAACATAATGTTACTAATAGTAATAGTCCTCATCTTATTTACTCCTTTTATTGAGAATGACTAGATTAACGATAAATTCGACGCGACGATTGTTCTCACGACCTTCGATCGTGGCATTGGTGTCTGCCGGAACTGAAGATCCGAAACCCTCCGCTTCAAGACGTTCTTTCTTTATCCCGTGTGCTACAAAATAATCAATCACTGCGTTTGCACGATTTTCCGAAAGTGTCTGATTGTGCTCAACTGCGCCCTCTGAAGATGCATGCCCCTCTACTTGCACCCGAAGATTGCTGTTTTCTTTCAGCAACTGTACGACTTCGTCGAGCATCGGAAAAGAGACCTCCTGGATAGTTGACTCGTCCCAGGCAAAGTAGAGTCTCTCTGTCAACTCTATTTTGTCCGATTTGACAATGAGTCTATTGAATTGCGGACAACCCCAATTGTCCGCAATACCTTTCACGTCAGGGCAGCGATCCACAACATCAGGGATTCCGTCGTTATCGCGGTCAGGGCAAAATTCTGTTTCATTATTGACAATGCGGACTTGCGATGTGTCGATAGGCTCCGGTGCATACCTAACACCGGTACCGACTTCGAGACTGATACCAAAAATAAATATCTTGGCGTCATGGTTGTCGTATCCCGGTTTTTCCGGCTGAATGATATGGATGTAGCGTACAAAGGGTCCCAACCAAAAAATACGCGACGCTCCGATGGGCATTGCGAGACCAGTGCCTAAGGCGAAGCCGGGTCGATTGAGTTTTCCTGTACGCACATAGAGAATATCTGCATCCACCCAGGGCGAAAGATAAAAATGCTTATAACCGTAAAGTCGATCATGAGGCCGCTTGATCTGTATACTGCCTCCTACGGCCCATGCTGTTCCCAGATTCCGGTCCGAATCGTCTGACGGCAGCGACAAAAAAGTTACACTGGTACCTAAGTCTAAATATGGCATTACGGAAAAGAGGGTCTTTAATGTTCCAATACCGCCCCAATTAAAAATTCTTGATTGAGGATCTGTTAAGGGAAACGCAAAGCCGGGTTCCAGTTTTAAAGCAAAGCTGCCGGACTTTGTGCGTAGCGGAGCTTTGACCGATAGTAGGTTATCGTTTGCTTGCACGAAGGGGGCGAAAAAAATCAAGGCGGCACTGAAGGCTGTGATCTTTACAGAAATTGCCCCTATGTTTTTTTTATACATTTTCTTCTCCTCTTACATTGATCATGGCGCATGTGATTGCTGCACCGCAGCGCAAACACTCACATCGTTAGAGACGAGATGCCATTTAATAAAACTGATTAAATCGTCTTATTTAACATTCAATCTTTTTCATTAAGATTTTTAAATGCGCTTTCTAAATCATTCCAAACAACCTCAATATCATCTTTAAATGCTTCCCACTTATCGATGCCTTTGTCCTTTAGTGCGTCGAACTTCAATTTCACGGCATAATGTTTCAATTTTAGATCATCAATCTGTTTTCGATACTCGCTTTTCGCTTCACTGCCGGAATCTTCGGCAGTCGCAGCTAGTTCGTCCAGCTTTGCCCCCCATGTTCTTAACTGTGTTTCAATTTTCCCTGCGTGTTCCGTTGTTTTGTCCATGATATATATCCTTTGTTATTAAACACCTGTTCGTGCCGCATCACCATGCACCTCGCACCGCTGCTAAGGACATCGGTGAATCTTCCTTGGAAAAGGACTTGCCTGTATCGCCTTATGCATCTATCGTGCCGGTAGCGGCGTTTTGGGGTGAAATAGGAATAGATATCAGAAAAGAATAGATAATCAGCGTATTTTATTCATTTCCAAAACTCAAAGCTTATTGAGTATCAAGAACAACAACTCTTAGTTCTAGTCACACAAGACTGATTCTCTAATCGGCAAGATTTGTTGAGAAGAATAATGTAAAGGGTATTGTGCCGCAATACAAAAGACTAGAAGAAGATTAATGCAAATCTTTATATACAACAATGACTCCAATAATATGCATTGTGACAATGCACGATTAGGTAAATTACATAATCGACTACTATTTCCTTTTGTTACTTTTTTTTGTTACTTTTTGTTTCTTCCGTTGACCAGTCAAACGCTTTATAAAAAGGGCAGTATCCGATTATGGATGTTCCAATCGGCACAATTGCTAACAGTCCCCACCAGCTAACAAAAAAAAATCCGGCACCTGCCAATACAAATCCAATGATAATACGAATAATACGATCACTATTTCCCATGTTGCAGTACATCTCGTCCTCAATTTCTTTTTTTATCAAAGCGATGATGCATTCTCTGTTACGTTTTCAAAAGCACTCTAGCATAGTTCGCTCTTTTGGTTTGCCTTAGTAGCTCCATCAAATATATTGCATTTCCTATTCGTCCATCCAGCTTCGAGCTCTTTTGGCATCTTTGCAAACGAAGTATCGAATTGTCGATTTAGTAAACGGTTTTGAAAACACTGCCATAACCTGTTGCCATTTGCTATCCCCTATCATTGCGAGTTTTCTGATGTCTCCATAATGATCTACAGCGAATTGAGTATCCGCCCACCATCCTCCCGCGTCCCATCCTCTAAACTCTGTCATATCGAAGAACAAGTTTATCTTTCCATGCCGTATAACAAGTCGCTCGAACTCCGATACAAACTTAATGTAGTCCTTCTGCTCCACTCTTCCGCTGATATGAACTGCCAGCATTTTCCCGCCGTCTTCTTGTGTGAAATGTATCGGCATTGTTGACTCCTTCGGTTAGACTTTGGTTGGGACTCTCTGTGTCGAATTTTCTAATTTGAATACAATTTGCTGCATGCAGCAGGCGGGGCAGCAGGTTTTCTTCTGTATACCGTATGAAATGTTCTCCCTGCACTGCGTGAACAACCGCCTGTCTAATTCCGGCACGACCTTTAGTAAACGCTTTTGTAATCAAACGCCAAAACATAAATCGACGGGAACTGACGATACCTACATGCCAGATTGCACGGAGCAATGCGATGATTTCGCCGACCGTTGAAGTGCGGGATATGCGCTGCTGTGGGGAACTATTTAAATACTTCTCACACCTTTTATAGTATTCTTTGGGAGAGTAAAGATGTGCCATTAGCATTGCATAATGTTGTATAAGTGTACGTTCGTTCATAACAGGTACAAAATTTGTTTTCGAAAACTGATCTCCTGTGGAACAGCTGCGTAATCGTCCCTCTGATTTCAATCTGCGCCAGAGAGCTGTCCCGGGAAGAGCCATTAGTATTCCGACCATTGCGATAGGAATAGGTTGAGAAGAGAGAAATGACTGTTGTTCTGATATGGTCTCTTCAGTGTCGCTATCAAAGCCTACAATAAACCCCCCCATTACTTCGAGTCCGGCTTGTGTAATACGGTCAATCGCATCAGAGGGTTCCATACGAAGGTTCTGAAACTTCTTTGCCTGTTCAAGTGCATAAGTTGATGTTGTTTCAATACCGATAAAAACAGATGTAAAACCGGCATCAACCATATCGCGCATTAGTTCTGAATCCATAGCCAAACCGATACCAGCCTCGGTGTAAAATTCAAAGGGGCGACCGTGGTTTTTTTGCCAATTAATTATAACGGGCAATAACTTTTTCACTGCCTTTAAATTGCCGATAAAATTGTCGTCTACAAAAAATACCGTCCCTCGATATCCGAGTTGAAACATTGCTTCCAATTCGGCGATCACTTGTTCTTCATTTTTAATGCGGGTGCTGCGACCGAATATTTCGATAATGTCACAAAACTCACATTGAAAAGGACATCCGCGTGAGTATTGCAGGCTCATGGATGCATATTGACAAATGTCGAGTAGATCAAAGCGCGGTACCGGAACGGTTTTCATGTCAGGATAATCAGGGGGAGCTATCAATACCCGGTGTTTTGTCGAAGATTGTGACATGGCGTCAACCAATTCGGCAACACGATTCTCAGCCTCTCCGCAAAAAACAATATCCGCGTCATTAAATAAATCAGGAGTTGAAGAGGGCGCGGGGCCGCCAACGACAGATGTAATATTTAGATTATTCGCGCGGGCGACTATTTCGTGGATCGAGTCAGCTTGAATTAGCATGCCTCCTGTAAACACAGCGTCAGCCCATAGGATGTCATTATCGGTTAGTATGGAGGTGTTTAAATCGACAAGACGAAAGCACCAATTCTTTGGTAATAGCGCTGCTAATGTCAACAACCCAAGGGGTGGTAATGCTGCCTTTTTTCCAATGATGCGAAGCCCGTGTTGAAGTCCCCAGTAGGTTATCGGGAAGCGAGGATATACCAAAAGGACATTTTTCTTAGGTGTCGGAGTAATTGAAATTACTGAGTCATTTTTATCGGACTGCAATTTCTCTTGTTCAGCAGGAACCTTCTGCGTTTTTTTTTTCATGTGTTTTCTCCTAAAACAGAAAAGCATACCATTTGCTGTTACTGTCTAATTCGGTATGTTGTGCAGCATTTGTGCCGGCGTAGCAGGTGAGTTTTTGGCAGTATTGCAAGTTTTACTTATCACCACTTGAACTACCGTAACTAAATCTTTCCATTTTTGTCCAACCACTCTAGCATTCCTGAGATGCTGCCTTGTGCTGTCGCTATGCATGTGTCGGCTGCACCGTAGTATAAGTTTAGTGTATCGCCATCCTTGTCCACCGTATATCCGCATGGAAACGCTACATTCCCTACATCTCCGAAGCATTCGTAGGTTGTTTCGGGACCGAAAATCCAGCTCTCACTTCGCAGAAGACAGTGTTCCGGCTTGTCTAGGGCAAACAGAGCCAGGCCGAGGCGATATAGTCCGCCTGAGCACGTATTGCGCACTCCATGATATATCATCAGCCATCCGCGAGGAGTTTCGATCAGCGGAGGGGAAAGACCTACCTTATTGGCGTCCCACCATCCGCCTTTTCGTGCTTGTAAAATCAACTTATGACCTCCCCAACTGCGCAGATCCGGCGAATAGGAGATCCATACATGGGCTCCTGAATCTGTTACCGGGCGATGGATAAGAGCGAACATGCCGTTAATTCTCCTTGGAAGCAATGCTGCATCCTTGTCGTCGGGTTGCATGATGAGGCCGTATCTTTCGAATGACCTGAAATCCTCGGTCATGGCTATTGCAACTCCGGGACCGCCCTTGCTGAAGGCTGTATATACGACAGCATATTTTCTCAGTTCTTCTACAAAGGTAATGCGAGGATCTTCGATTCCCCATAATTCTTCGGGATAGTTTATTTCGTCCGGCCACAATGTCGGCTGACTGTCTATTTGCCATCCGTCCTTTCCGTTTGCTGATCGAGCAGCGCATAGATGCGATAATCCTCGGCGATCTTCGACCCGGCAGAGCAGCAGCGTCGTTCCGTCGTGAAGTTTCGTTGCGGCCGGGTTAAAAACGGTGTGTATAGGATAAGGCCAATCAGCGGCAGTCAGTATCGGATTGTTTTCGTGTCGGAAAAGTAGTGTTTCATAAGCTTTGGTTGTTGTTGTGTTTTTCATGAGGTAATTCTTTCCGATTTCTGCCAGTTTATATTCACACAAAATGGTTTTGCGGATTGGGTAGCCGCACGCATTTCCAATAGTGCAATGAGAAAAGACAGTGTTGACTCGGCACCTTGATTTTCATTTGAACGATCAGAATGAAGTCCGTCTTTGCAAGCTCCTGTAACCGGATCGTATAACGGTTGCTGAAGTTGGTTTTGTCCGATAAACCAAGCAAAGGTTCTCCTTGCCTCCTCTGTCCATTGTCTCTTGCCGGTCAAACGGTGTGCTGTAAGACATGCCGATACCATTGCGCAGGCTTCTACGGGTTGCTGGTCAAAAGCCGCTTTGGTTGAGCCTTTTTTATAAAAGCCGTTAGAACCTATGGGCGCAAAGTACCCGTCATTGTTTGAAGTGCGCTGAATATCGACCAACCAAAGAAGAGATTTGAGCCCTGCAGCTGTCATCTCCCGATTTTCGAGTCGGTTGCCGCATATAAGCATAGCTTGGGAGAGTCTGGCATTGCAGTAGGTAACAATGTTTTCGAACCAAGGCCATACATGAGTACTTGTTTGACGAAAGAGATGCAATATTTTTTCTCCCGAAAGATTTAACATTCCCTCCACCTTGCTGTCACCTTGGAAGGCCCGCAGGTACTCGTCAATGCCCAAAACGGCATAGGCAGCAGCTCTAGGGCTGGTAAAATGCTCAACACGGGGCAGTGCGAGATGAAAAAGTGAATCCGCTAAATTACGTTTTCCTGGATCATTTGAGTGTCCTATGACCGTACCGAGCGCCCATAGAGCACGGCCGTGGCAGTCTTCGGCTCCGTCTTTTTCGAGCCATTTTCTGTCATAGGACATAAAATTTCTAAACTTACCGCTTTTTACATCGAACGAATGGTTTACAAAAGCCATATATCGAGCTGCGAGTGAACGAATAGTATTCGCATCCTCATCAATACCGACATCTTCAAGAAGTGTAGTGAGAAGCAATGCGCGCGCATTGTCATCCAAACAATATCCGTCTTCGTAGCGCGGAACACTGAAAGATGCGTGCTGAAGTATTCCTGTGGAGTCGCTCAATATTTTGATATGCTCCAGATTAACCTCTGGTAACTCACCGGAGCGCTCAGCAAGTGTTTTGGCTTTAAAAACATTATGCAATCGATCTGCGTGTTCAATACTAGCCTGCTCAAAGACGTTGACATATGCCCGAGCGGCATCAGACCAAAGCATGCCTCTACCATATTCCGCACCTTTCTTTCCAAGCTCAAGTCGTTTGGAATCGTCCTCTAATAGTTCTATAATGCTTTCACTTATGCTGTCGGGATCATCTTTGGGCCAAGGAATTAACAATCCTCGCCCTTCGGCCAGCAGCTCGCTTGCATAGGAATACGGCGTGGAAATGACCGCTTTGCCTGATCCTACAGCATATGCCAATGTTCCGGAGGTGCTTTGCTCCGGTTTTAAATATGGCGTAATGTAAATGTCGGCGGCGGAAAGAAACTCGTTTAGTTCCTCTTGGCTTACGAATCGGTTGTGAAAAATAATTGCGGAATCCACCCCCAGCTTTTTGGCACGGTTTTCCAGCATTAATCGATAGCTTTCGCCGTTGCGATCTTTAACATGAGGATGTGTCACACCGAGAACGATGTAAATTGCATTGGGAAAACGTTTCAATACTGAAGGAAGTGAATCAATTACGTGTTCGATACCCTTGTCCGGAGAAAGCAATCCGAAGGTCAGAATAACCGACTTGCCTTCCACGCCGAGGCGATGCTTGCTTTTGTTTGCATTGGGCAATTGTGGAATTCCATGAGGAACAATATCAATTTTATTTTTTGAAACACCATAAGTCTCATGGAGAACGGTTACGCCGTGAGTACTCATGACTATCAGTCGTTCAGATAATGTAATGATCTCGTCCATAACAGTTCTTTGTATGGAATTGGGATTAGCAAGTATTGTGTGTAAAGTGGTTATGATAGGCATGCGCAAGTCTCGAAGCAACAACAGAATATGACTGCCTGCTTTTCCTCCGAAAATGCCGTATTCGTGTTGTAAAGATAATACATCTACCGCGCTGACATTGAGAAAGTCAGCCGCCCGATGATATGATGACTCGTCACTAGCAGTAAGCTCAAAACGTACTCTAGGGGGATAAGCATAACGTTTGCCTCCGTCGTTCATTGCCAACACAAAGCATTCGACCATCGAGAATTCTTCGACAATGGAACGACTTAAATCGCTTGTAAACGTGGCTATTCCGCAATGCCTCGGCAAATGATTTCCGAGCACAGCTATTCGCTGCAGGCAAGACTCCTTTTTGTGGTCTTTCGATATATCAGTTGTTTCAGACTGATAATCTTCGGGCAACTGCGGTGTCGAATCCTCTCCTTCGGGAAATGCGCATTTTTGACTATAATTATTCTCCAAAACTAACTCCTGTTCATTGTCTGTTTAGATAGAACTCATTTAAAATGAATGGCGAATCCAAAACCCGCACTCAAAGCAATACTGAATGAACAACCTGTTTTTCTTCAACTGTCTTGCTTGGCAGTATATCAGTCCTGTCGTACAAGACTGAGTTCTATACAGACACAGTGTGTTGTGACATGGGTCCTTCCGTTTCTGATTGTGTGTCTTTACAGTCAGAAACACACTGTTTCAATTGCTGTTTCAGCTTACGGCTGCCTATTAGATATCCGACTGTGATACCGACTGAGAGTGTTACTACAACAATAAATATTGCATTCTGCATTGTATTTCCTTTCAAATAGAATCCGTAAGGAATCCGGAGCAATATTGATGCCAAGAAGAAGCGGACAAATGCACAGCTTTTTGCATTAACAATAGCAGGTTCTTTTACTGATATGGTTTTTGCCCTTAGGTTACAAAAGAAACTGAGCAATCCTCAGACCTTTGAAGGAAACTTCGGATTCTGCTCCCTGTGTTTTTTGTTGAGTTGGGTAAATAGATACGGACATTCAGTCATTTGTGACTAAACGATTATTCCAAATAAGCAGTTCATCTACTGTTCTAAAACACCAAAATGCCTCTTTTTTTGGCGTAGCAAGATACTCCCATGAATCTTCTTTGAATCCGTAGACTGTATGAATAATGTCTAGTTTTTCTTTCCAAACAGAAGCCGTCAGAGACTCCTTGTTGTGTGCGGATTCTACAGCAACTGGAAAATGACGACCGCACTTGTCCTCATAGGCAAACAGCCAAAGCTCTTTTGAATAAATTCTATTTTGCTTCCAAAGAGATTGTACTGCTTTAGAAATCTCTTCGTGACGTAGATGTCGTGTATACTCACCTCGGGGTCCGTGAGTCATTACGAGGTCATAGATTTCATTTCCCAAATGACTTCTAATTGTGCTTTCTATTTCTTTTTGCAAAAGAGGATACTGCTGAGGTCCGTCGTCCAAAGAGTCGACCGCGCCTAATGCTCCGAGCCTTGCCATGCTTCGAAAGAATCGGGGCATTCTGTCAGAGTCGTCTCCGCGGCAAAGAGACAGTACGGTCCAGTGCCAATTCGGACGGGATAGAATAAACCCGCCGCACCAAAGGATTTCGTCATCAGGATGAGCAACGATTACTAGTGCTCGGAAAGTCGTTTGCGGTATATCGATCATCGGTTGGGGTATATCGATCATTGGATCACCATTACATTGCTTGTTATTGGAATCAACTTCGCTGAGCAAAGGTCAAGATACATACTGATTGCTGCGTGAGTCTTAAGATATGAAGCGGGTAGTGCTGGATTGGGAATAGATTTAAGAAATTGCTTTACGATAAGTGCTTTATGAGAACCAATTGCAACAAGACATATTTCTTCTGCGTCTAAAATAGTTGCAATACCCATTGTCAGGGAACGATGCGGAACCTTTTGTAATCCGCCGAAACTTGAAGCAGCATCAACTCTTGTCTCTTCTGATAAGCATACCATACGAGTTCTGTCGGAAAGCAAGGACCCAGGTTCGTTGAAGCCTATGTGGCCGTTGCGACCGATGCCGAGCAATTGCAAGTCAATGCCTTTGCTCTCTGCAATGAGGCGTTCATAATATCGACAATATTCGTCTGCCTCGTTTTTGTGTATGTCACCTTTCAATGCGTGACGATTCTTCACATTGATGTTTAATGTTGTAATCCCGGACTCTATCTGACTGCTAAGACTTTTTTTATCTAAAGGTGTTATGGGGTAGTACTCGTCGAGTGCGAATGTATGACAGGTCGAAAAGGAGAATCGTTTGCCTTCGCGGTAACCGGACAGTGCTTCATATACGGGTTTATATGTTGCGCCCGCAGCTAAGCCCAGAACAGTATTGCGACCTTGGTTTCTATGATGAAACACCAAACTGCATATTCGGTCAGCAACTGCGTTGCCCACGTGCGATGCGTTTTCGAATACCTTAACTAAAATGGGATATTGTTGATTTTCTAGTGTTACCACATTGCACCTCGAATAGTGTCAAATACGGGTGTTTTCTTGTTCCTTACACAGTCCGCTGCATAGAGATACATTGCTGCGGACCAGGTTTGCCAGTCCGCACCTTTGGGAATGCCGTCTTTGGCCGAAATCCATTCGTTAAAGCCAAAAGTAAGTGATTGCCTTGTTGACAAGGTTACAATGTCTGTTAGGTATTCGAGGTTTTCTTGTGCAGCATCATACTGTTCAAGGGCAATAAGTGCTGCAACATAGAAGCCGCATATAAAGGGCCAGACGCCGCCGTTGTGGTATTCACCGGGGCGGTTGTACGTTTCGTAGCGCTCATGCCAGTCTGCATCGCCTTTTAGAATATACGGAAACAAATTAGGCGGCAGATTCAATACCAATTTCTTTTGCGCTCGCAGGGTCGCACAGGTTTCTTCCACCCAATTAACGAGTGCCAGTGCCTTGTTTCTATTTGCAATACCGGTTAGCACAGCCAGACAATTGCCCAGTAAATCAAAGCGGTCACTAGAATGGATTTTAAATGACCACAAGGCATAATATGGCTTGTCTATAAGGGCGAGCCCTTCTTGTTCTTTTGAAAGCATGACCCATCTGGTGATCACTGTGCGATTCATTTCGATATGTAACCTATAGGCTCGTTCTGCTTTGCCCCAAAGTTTAAGTGCTGCATAAACTAATGTGTTAACATAGATACCGTAACCGGGAACCCACTGTTCATCTCTCCAATCGCTGGTAGGCTGTTGCGCAGTAATAACGCGATCTGCGGGGCTTTGATACTCCAACCACGTCAGTGCCTTTTCTGCTTCAGCGTCGAGAAAACCTATTTCACCGGTTGCATTTCGAAATGCCGCCAGTCCAATGAGAAAAAGAGGTGTTGTATCGCTCTCTCCTCGGTCATATGAGCTGTCTGCCAATGAGGGAATATGGCCCAAAGGAGACTGGTTTTTGGCCAAGGACTCCAACATACGACGGATACTTTCTATTAAGTTTCTATCGGAGGTAACTAACATGCCGAGGCTTGAAATCATTAAATCTCTTGTATATGGTTCAGGGTAGCCGAACCCCGCTGCCCTCGAAAGGCCTCCTTTTCCCTCTTTTGTATTGTTTAGCAGCACTTTTAACGCCGCTGCTTCGGCATCTTCGATGCGGGACATTATGACACCCCCAAATGGTTGCTCACAAGTTGAACGAATTGCTTTGCCACTATTAGGTAATTGTAGTTTTCACAAACCCTTGCACGACCGGACTCGCCCATTTTTTTGCGAAGCGAAGCATCCGTCATCAGCTTCATAAGATGTTCAGAAAGATCAAAGATACTGGCGCGAAAATCCGCAGCTCTAGGATTTGCAAACACGATTCGTCGGGTGGTTTCAAATCCCTGGTCTTGGCCCACCACAGTTTCGTTTACCCATACTTCAGACGAGACATTTGCAAGCAGTGCTGTTTCACCGTGCACCAGTGTATCTTTCATAGCCATCGCATTGATACCAATAACCGGTTTGCCGCATGCGCCTGCTTCTACCTGAGGCATGCCGAAACCCTCGAGTCTTGAAGGTGCCGCGTAAATGTCGCACGCGGCTATGAGATAGGGCATAAAATTGCGGGAAACAACATTCGTAGCAAATACCACATTCTTTTCTATGCCGAGATCCGTGGCTAGGCGCATATCTTCCATGTTTTGTTTTGTTGTTCTGGGCTGAGGCCAAACCTTGCAGACGTATTTCCAGTCGGGTGCTTCCTTGTCAATAAGAGACAATGCCTGCATTACCTCTTGTGCTCCTTTGGAGGTAGCATCCCCGCCTACCGTTAAAATCATTACTTGATCTTGTGCCACGCCAAGTGCCTCACGGACAGCGGCCACTTTCGGGTCATCACGCATACGAGGAATAAATGAATCAGTGTCACAACCCACCGGCAACACATGGATGTTATCGCCTTTGATGCCGTCTCTCACATATACTTCCTTGACCCAGTTGGATGTTACAAGAATGAGCGGTAAGGCCTCCAGTACTTCTTGAAAGTTCGCCACGTAACCGTCGGCCACGAGCCACGGAACTGCTTTTACACCATATCGTTGCGGGTGAAGCACTAGATGAGGTGTATGTCCCCAATATCCGACACCGACCACCACGTCGGGCTTGAACCAACGATAGTACCATTCTTTTTCCTGTGCTGACTCAAAATGTGCTGCATGTGTCTCGACACCGATTTCCTTGAGTCCGCGATACAAAAGATCTCCCTGTGTGGCTAATCCTCCGGGTGACGGCGGATAATCGTATAAAACCAATGCTTTCATAGCAGTATCCTTCTTTATGCTTCTTATTCATTGCATTAGCGTACATTTTGTACGATACGCAAATTCTTTTCAGACTGTGCAAAATCCAAGCCAGATGGTATCTGGCAACTCATCGCGAATCACTTCTATATAAGGAGGTTTATGATGCATTTGAACAGATTCATGCCGACTCATATAGAAGTATCACGATTGCATTTTCGTTGTGACCTTTGTCCCTATTAAGGTGGCATCATTATTGCTTGTTTGCGCAAATACATATTGCTATGAAAGGAAACACAATGCGAAGTACACTTTTATTGGTTACATTAACACTCATTACAGGTCTTACAGTGGGGTATCTCTGCGGTGTTCGAGAATTGTCTTGGCGGATAAGACATCGTTGTTCCAAAAATCAATCATAGTGCGGGGTCAGGCAAAAATGTTGCATAAGTGAACAAGTAAGTTACGGGACAGGCAAGGTGCTACGACGAGTAATGATAGGTTATTGCGACAGGAGCAACAACGCTGACGTCATGAGGACCGTTGAATTACATGGCGGATTTGGCCGGCACCGTATTAGGAAGGATAGTAACAAATATAGAACGGTCGGTGTCTTTGACGATTTCGTCAAAGTTACACATAAACCATATCAATTTGATATTACCCCCACATATTTACAAAGGATTTATGAAATATGCACTTATATAGAGAATATATAGAGCAAATAGAAAACAAACTTAAGGCAAACGCTGATAGAATAGAATCGTACCGTGTAGCATTGTACCAACAGCATAAGGAAAGAAATGAGCGTTTAGCTGCTTACAGCTCAAACGTTGTTAAAATAATAGATTCCATTATTCGGCCGCGCATGGAAATATTGGCAGACTATTTTGATAACGCATCTATCACTTTGACAGACCCCAAGCAAGCTGCCAAAAGCCAATGTAATTCGGTATTTGAAATTACGCCGCAGTTTCCGGCTTCAGTGTCCTTTGGATTTTCCATTTTTCCTGATGTTGAAATAGAAACAATGTACATTGTTTGCAATCTGGAAATACTTCCGGTATTTGTCAAATACGATAAGAAAGAAACTCTTACTCTGGAATCGGATTCTTCGGATACAGCACAAATTGAATCATGGGTAGAGACTAGAATTCTATACTTTCTTGACACGTATTTTCAATTAACACATATCAAACAATATCAGATACGAAACCTTGTGTTTGACCCGGTATGCGGTATTCAGGTCAATAAGGCATTGGTCGCCTTAACGGCTCTTTATGAGTCCAATTGCTACTATTTTTGTTCTGTAGACTGTCATGATAAGTTCTTAGCGGAAACCACTCGATATAGCAAGCTTTGATACATTTTGACATACTGTCTGTGCCAAGCAGAAACCTTAGTTTCTAAGGTAAAGTTTAAGATTGCGGTAGGTCAATTGTTACTGAATTGTCATTTTATTATCTATACCGGTCACTCCCTGAATATCTCCGACTAGCTTTGATACAAGAGATTTTTCTGCTGAGTTCTTGGCAATTCCGGTCAAAGTTACTTTTCCATCCATGGTAGTGACTTTGGTGTTTATAGCGCTGGTTGAACGATGGGTCATCAGTGCAGTTTTTACTTGGCCGGTTATGGATGCGTCATCGATCTTTTCGCCCGGAGTTTGTTCTACCGGTTTCTTGACTGAAGCAACGGTCATCAGGTTATTTACCTTTTTTACTCCTTCAACATCGGCTGCGTACTCAGAAGTCAGCTCCTTTTGGGCAAGATCTGTTGCTTCTCCTTTTAGCGTTACGACACCATTTTTTACGTCGACGTTAGTACCAGTACCATTGACATTGCGATGGAACAATAAAGTTACTTTTACTTTTCCGCCAATCCAAGCATCTGAGCTTTTTGATTTGGGATTTTCGATACCTAAGCGGTTTTTTACAGCAACAACTCCCGGTAGGCCCAAAGCTGTCTCATTGGCTAAGTTTTTGTGAGCTTCTTCTTTTACAACACCTGTCATCGTGACAATTCCATTTTTAACATCTAACTTAATTCCTTCATCTTTAAGATAAGTTCTAAACACATAGGTTTTTTCAAATGACAATTTGATCTCTTCATCTGACTGTTTAGCGTTTGCAGATGCACCGTGTAGGAACATTGCTGTTGAGGCCGCTAGGATCATAAAATGGACCATTGTTTTTTTCATTGTATTGCCTTCATTTCTCTCAGTGTCGGGATCAATCCCTATTTATGGAACTATAATGAGTTCAGTGCGCAGATACTGCAAATATTGGGCCGGTTATAGAACATGAACAATTTTATAATACTCAAATGAAATTTTGAAGCAACAGGACAGCAGTTTAAACGAGATTAAGATGATGTGAAAAAAACGAAGAACAGAATATGTGTAAATATTGCCTTAAAATTTGTGTAACCTATAAATATATTTGTAATGTATAAATACGTCTAATTGAAGAATATCCATAATATACGTGCTTATAAATAGTTTCCATCCCAAAAGTTCTGTTTAGAATAGACCAGAATGCAGTCGATAGGGTTATCCCCTCGAAAAACTCAATTACAGTGCGCGCTTGCGGCATGGGATAAACCCACACACTACATCAATTAGACTAATTTACAGCATTCCGAGATGGAGACTAGTACTACTTGATCATATACGAGATACTTCATTTGGATACCTTCCTTCCTCGAATGG
>CAYWLQ010000040.1:0-36402 GCA_964458775.1 uncultured Myxococcales bacterium
GAAAAAGACTTCTTGATCCGCGCTTTGGATGCGTCCTACGAGCTAGTTGCGTTGCAAGAACAGTGCTAATTGCCTGACATTTCTCATTGCTTACCCTCCCTCGCAGTCATTCTCATGACCGCACTTCATACGTTTTTTCCGAACCGTTCTTTAGGACCCATATTTTCGATTACATGTTTTCCTAACAACACAATATGAGAGCTGTCAACACCTTGCGTATAGTTTTTCCCTTAACGTCGAATTATCCTTACAAATGTAATGGTAGTTACCCCGGCTTTGCCGGGGAGGCAGTCAAAGTTTGACAAATCCTGGATTATAGGACGGCACTTCCTTTTGTGAGCCGCTCAAAGCATCTCAAAAGGGAGTGCCGATAAGTAACGAATAGTACGAAAGATTATGTCATACAAAGTGGGAGTGCAAGTATCATGTAGTTTTTTTTATTTGAATTTAAGTTGTCTAAACGGTTTGTTTCTTTGGACCCTCATATTAGGGTCTTATTCCGGCACACATTGCAGCTCTTTCTTGTGGGTTTTAGCTATTGCTGCTTAATAGAAATAATCTCCAGATTACCTATCATGTCTATTATTTGAAAGAAGTCGGCCGGATCTCCGTCTGAAACTGCCAGGGCGATTCGTCCGGTATCGAAACCTCCTGCTGCTGCATCTAGGCTTAGCCATTTTCCTTCTATGAAGACTGTTGTCCAGGCATGACCTCCGAATACATTTTTCAAATCTTCGTATTGTTCTACATAAAGCAGACCGAATACAATTCTTGCAGGTATACCGACCGCGCGACAAAGTGCCGCTGTCAGTAAGGTGTGCTCTGTGCAGTCTCCCTGACGACTTCTTGCTGTTTCAAGGGCCGACGCATAGCCGACTGATAGGTCTTTTTTGGATATGTAGCTTTCTACGAAACGCTCTATTTTTAAAGCTGCTGCAAAAGGATTTGTTTCTTTCTCAACTGCGGCCTTTGCAAGCTTTATAATTTCTTCGGCGTCGTTTTGAACCCAATGATTTGGTTTTAGGGCTTCTAAAGCTTCATTGTTGTTACCTCTATACGGAATGACGCCTAATGAACGCGCTTTTTGTTTGTGCGAGGATAATTCAGATACCGTTACAGTAATAACATCGCCTTTGCGTTTTGTTTGTTGTTCATCAGTAGAGATAATTTCTAAATTGCGGCCTTCGTTAAATAGTTCAATTTCATATACCAGAGTGCCGGATTTCATTTTTTTTGAAACAGGTGTAGGGGCTTCGGTAAATGATCCTCTAATGATTTCGGCCGGATCATTAACACTTAAAGCGTAATGCTTGGTGCAGGCAATCATTTCTACTTTCATTCCCATTTTGTCTGACCTGGTAAAGAGTGTATTCATGTTATCATTTACGTACATCACCATATCAGATTGAATTCCTCTTACCTTCATTTTCAGAGCTACCTTGATTCCGGCAACAGATCGTCCTAGCAAATCCAGTTGCTCTTTTCCTCCGACTGTTATTTCGACCTCAATCGGCTCTAAAAGATCAGGATCAAAATACACTGATTTGTAGTTGGTTCCCTCTTTCAAACCGTATCTTAGCGCTTCGAGTCTTTGTCCCTCGGCCATCAATGAACCTTGAGGCCAATCTGCTATGCGCCTTGTTGTGCGTCCGGCAGATTCTATTGTTAAATTGAGTTTCTGCTGATCATCTATTATGCCCGCTGTTTTCTGGTTCATGCCTTGGCCGCTGATGGTTTTCTCAATTTCGAGAGGCTTTCCGTCTAGCGTTTCGGTCATTTTTGATATGGCGACAATAGGAACAGTATCTGCTCCTCGCCGCATTTCCATAGAAGTTGTAACTTCGGTAACTATACGCTCTGCATACTGAGTTCTGGTAGATTTTATGTGACCCGATTTATGGTCGTTGACAAAAATTGCCAACCACTCTGTTTCTGAATTCGCTTCTGTTTCGACTGTGGCAGTTTCGTTTGATGATTGCGCAGTTGCGTTGGGCAAAGCAGCGGTGACATTCTTGTCGGCTCCTCCGCAAGACACAAAAGCCATTGCAATCATAGTTAATTCAAGAATAGCAATATTGAATGTTGTTTTTTTTGTTTTATTATTCATAGCACCTTATTAACAATTTTTGCTTGTCTGCCTCTAACTTAACAGTATAAAGACCCTTGTGGTATACGAAGTATCAAAAGATATTCAAGGTTTGATTTTTGATTTTGACGGAACTTTGGTTGACAGCATGCCGGTGCATTGTTTGTCTTGGAAAGCGGCATTCGCAGCTTTTAATGAGGATATTAGCGAGAGCTTCATTTATGGACATGCCGGATACTCATTAGTCGGAGTGGTTGAAGCTTACAATAAACAGAAGAAAAAGAATCTTCCCCCTTTAGAGGTTGTTGCCAAGAAGGATGAAAGCCACTTGGCGTATGTTGATAAGACAAAACCTATTCCTATTGTTCTCGATATTGTAAAACACTATTACAAGAAACTTCCCATGGCTGTTGCTACAGGAAATACCAGACTTCTAACAGCGCCTTTAATGAAAAAACTGGACCTCATGAAGTATTTCGATACGGTTGTTTTTGGTGATGAAGTAACAAAAGGAAAGCCGGATCCTGAGTGTTTTCTAGTTGCAGCAAAGGCAATCGGTGTTTTGCCTCAGAATTGCGAAGTATTTGAAGACGGAGATCCCGGAATAGAAGCAGCAAAACGAGCCGGCATGAAAGTAACCGATGTTCGTAAATGGTTGAGTTGAAAAATTATTATTGTTTTGCTTAAGTGTTAGACGAATTGTGGATTCTTTCGGATATTAAAGCCACCACTCTCGGTATTCCTACTAGTTTTGCGAACGAGCCGAATCTCGGCCCTCTTTCTTGTCCGAGAAATACCTGATAAAACGCAGAGAAGAAATCTTTGGGGTCTACATCGTTGGCCCTAGCGATATCAAAGATCAGCGATTGTAAGTCCTGTTCTGATTTGTCTGCAATATCATCGGCCTTCAATGCGGTTTCCAGCTCTAAGAATAACACTCTCTCCTTATCTGATGGATCTCGATAGAGTTTATTGGGTAAAATGTGGTCTTCGTAAAACTTAAGACCTTTTACGATAAGAGAATCGATTATTTCTATATTGTCTGTTGTTTTTTCATCGTATCTTGACAGATAGCTGATGAGAAGTTCTCGTCCCGGGCTGCCCAGGGCTGAAACAAGATTGTTTACAGTGGAAAAGTTAATTGATGAACTATAGGAAGGAACCTTTGTTCCTCGATCATGGATGTGCCAAAGAGGATTGTCCGGACGTTTTTCTTCGGGAACCTCAGGCCAACGTCGAATATGATCGAGGTATTCATCCATGGTTTTGGGAATCATGTTGAAATAAAGTTTTTTTGCTTGTCTCGGTTCCCTAAATATAAAATGGGACAGAGAATCGATAGGCGCATATTCCAACCATTGTTCTACCGTTACGCCGTTTCCTTTTGACTTAGATATTTTTTCGCCCTTTTCGTCGAGAAAAAGTTCGTAGAAAAATCCTTGCGGAGGTCTTCCTCCCATAAGTTTGACTATCTTCTCGGAGAGCTCTGCGGAGGGAATTAAGTCCTTTCCGTACATTTCATAATCAACCTTATAACAATACCACCTAAGAGCCCAGTCTATCTTCCATCCCATTTTTGCATTGCCGTTTAAAACAGAAGAAATACCTGAATGTCCGCAGCCTGAGGTGTTGCCAAGATCCATATCGCAGGAATAGGCAACGGTTCTGTCTTCTTTATTGTAGGCTGTTACACGAGTTGTGTTTATCTTTCCGCAAGCTTCGCACTTTGGGAAAAACGGAGACCACGATGCTCTATTCTCTTCTTTTAAGGTAGGAAGAATAATATCCAAAATACCTTCTACTTTATCCAATAGAATACATAGTCCATCGTTAAAATCTCCGTTTCGATAGGCGTCGGAAGACTGTTTTAGTTTGTAATCGAAGTTGAACGCATCGAGGAAGTTTTTAAGGTTTCCTATCATGTGAGCAGAAAAAGATTCACAGCAACCGTAAGGATCGGGAATATCGCAGAGAGGTTTTGCCAAATGGGAAGCCAGCATTTCGCGGTTAGGCAAATTATCCGGTACTTTACGAAGCCCGTCCTGATCGTCGCAGAAAGCATAAAGCTCAGTCGGATTTCCTGTAAGATGTTCATATGCTCTTCTAATCCATGTTGTCCTTGCAACTTCGGCAAAAGTTCCGATATGAGGCAAGCCGCTCGGTCCGAATCCGGTTTGGAAGAGAGCCGGAGTTAGAGTCTGATTTCTACTTTTAGCCTTTATTATGCGTTCAGCCTCTTTAAAAGGCCATGAGGTATATGATTTTGCCATAAACTATTCCTTTCGGCACCGGATATGCCGGTTCGTTTTCTTATCAGTTCATGAGTTTTTTTGCTATATCAAGAGGACAATCCATTGCTGCAAAGGTGTAATCACAATCTGTTTGACAAGTTACACTTATCGAATGTACTCCGGGACTGTCAGCACAAAAGAAGTATTTCACAATCGAAGTCGGAGATTTGCTTTTTACTTCGTCTCCGGATGGTTTTTTGACGAATACAGTAAAACTTTGTTCCGGAGTGCCGGCGGAGATTAGCACCAGACAATCAGTATTGTCTTCTACAAACTGCGGTGACCAAACTGTAGTTCCTGTTACTCCTACAGGCTCGTGTAAGGTATTTTTACATCCGAGTGTCTTGAGCTCAGCCATTATGTTTTTTACAGTATCATTACCTGCCGTAACTTTAGGGGTAAGTGCAGTTGTTGAGGGAAGGTCGGCATTGGCAACAGGAGGATCAGTAGCTATATCCTGATGCGAATCGGCTTTGTTTATATGGGAAATATCAGTTTGAAAAGTATCTTGTCGGTCTTTGGGTTTGTTCCCAAAAACAAAAATTAAAACAATAACAATAAGAAAACCTGCAGCTGCCCAAACGACTTTTCTAACCATCTTTTACCTCCGAAAATTATCATCATTACATTAGTCTGCTAATACAAACTAACTCATATTGCGATAAATAGACGATTCTTAGAAGAAGAAAACGTTTGCGTTGTGTAAAAGATAATAAAAACGATGTATTATCTAGTAGCGAAAAACGATCATTAAGAATAAATAACAAAAGACGTTATAAAAAACGGTTGTTTTGCACTTTACAATCATTGATGCTTTGAATCCAATAGATAGCATTAATGATAATACAAAGTATATACATGTGTTTTGTCTATCGGAACGATAAGAAAGGGCTTTGCAAGAACGCTGAAGTATATCCGAATGAATGACTAAAGATGTTAAAACCAGGGTTTTGTTGGTTGATGACGATCCGGAAATATCTTGGGCTGTCGGAAAGCTTCTAACTAAAGCCGACTGTTTAGTATCGGCGTGCGGTGACGGAGCTGAGGCTGTTGAGCTGCTAAAGTCGAAAAAATATGACATTCTCATTACTGATATTCAGATGCCTCGAATGAACGGACTTGCTTTAATAGAATGGGCTGCTCATCACTGTCCCAAAATGAGAGTTGTTGTGATGACAGGGTTTGGATCATCTTCGGTGCAGAAGGTTTCTCTAAAAAGAGGTGCAATTATGTATTTGGAGAAACCGTTTGATATAAAAGCATTGGTTGATGTTGTTGTGAATGCAGATGATAGAGGCTCGTTTTCGGGAAGTGTAGATAGTATAAGTCTTTTTGACTATGTTCAACTTGTCTTTCAAACTATGAAAAAAGTGCTCCTCAAAATCCGATCCACAGACGGTCAAGAAGGTATTATTTATATTTCTAATGGAACATCATGGCATGCTGAATGCGGTGATCTAAAAGGATTGGATGCTTTTTATAAGTGTATGGCTTTTGAAGGAGGGTCGTTTTCAACGCTTCCCTGGGAAGAACCGACTGTTAGGACTATTGACAAAAGAGGGGACTTTCTGTTGATGGATGCAGCGAGAACCAAAGACGAAATCTCGAATACAAATATTACATCTGTCGAAGAGGATAACGTTAGAGTATCTGAATGCGAGTTTAGTTTTAACGAAATAGCTGATATTACTAAGAGTAAAGATTGGAGTGATTTATAATGTCGCCGAATTCTAATATAGGGCAAAATACCAAAACGCATCTTATTAGACTTGTTGAAGAGACAGATGCTTTGACTGCCTTGCTAATTACCAAGCAAGGAACGGTGATAAGTGAAGCCGGGAATATTAACTCGTTAAATACGACAGCTATGGCAGCACTTATCGCCGGTATGTTTTCCGCTACACAAGAAGTAGCTAGAATGGTAGGTGAAAAGCATTTTTCTATTTTACTGCAACAAGGAGAGACAAGACATATTCACATTTCTCTGGTGACAGATTCAGCCATGATGGTAATTGTATTCGAAGACCATCAACGAATTGGTAAAATAAGATTTTCTGCAAAAAAGATAGGTGAAGATATTACGAAGGTTCTTTTGGAGATAAATCAACGAGATGCAAACACTGCAGATATATCAGTACCTCAATTTAAGGAGTACGCACTCAATCTGATTGATCAGATTTTTACAGTTACCAAATAGTAGGGATTAGTATGCCGTATATCAATTATGAGAACAAGGAGATATCCTTTAAGATTGTTTATTACGGTCCTGGAATGAGCGGCAAAACAACCAATCTTGTTCGCATTCATGAATCACTATCTTCTGCAGTCAAAGGCAATTTGATTACCTTGGATACAGACGAAGAGCGCACTTTGTTTTTTGATTTCTTTCCGCTCGATCTCGGATATATTGCCGGATACAAAGTTCGTTTTAACATGTATACAATTCCAGGCCAGATTTATTACGAAGCAAGCAGAAGACTAATGCTGGACGGAGCTGACGGTGTTGTTTTTGTAGCTGACTCACAACCCATTCGATATGACTACAATATAATGAGCTTTCAGATGATGCAGGATAATCTGATCTACTACGGTTTGGACCCGGATAGCTTTCCCATAGTTCTTCAATATAACAAGCGTGATGTTGAAAACGCTGTTCCGCTGGGTTCAATAGAGAATGAGTTGGAGTTAAACGAAATAAAAGTATTGGAAGCTGTTGCTGTCAAAGGAAAAGGTGTTACTGAAACCATTCATACTATTACTAGAATGGTAATCAATCGGTTTGAATTATAGACCGAAAAGGAGAGCTTGAAAATGGCGCTGACCGGAACGCTTGCTGATATAGGGATTGTTGACCTTATTCAGTTCCCCAATAAAAGTCGAAAAACCGGAGAGCTGACAATAAGCTATGAACAAAACAAAGCCCAACTATATTATAAAGAAGGAAGTCTTGTGCATGCGGCAGCAGGTAATCTATACGGTATAGACGCATTGGTTGAACTGGTATCTTGGACAGAAGGGAACTTTGAATTTCTAGTTGATGTTGTTAACGACGTACAAACTTTGGATATTGATTTTCACAGAGCATTGATGACTGCACTTAAGATTAGAGATGAGATGCTAGAAGAGCTCAGAAAGAAACAATGTGTAGTTGAAGTTGTAAAAACGGAATCTTCTAGGATCGGGAATATAATAGATGCTGTTCTTTCTCAAACACCGTGCCTTCATGGTGTAGGAATTCTTTCATCTGACGGTTCGGTCAAAGGTGAGGTTGAATCTGACGATGAAAAAACAAAAGGGTCTTTTTCAAGAATACTAGAATCAGTGGCACTTCTGTACGTTAAGTGTAAAATGGAAAATCTTTCCAGAATTTTTTTGGAAAACAAGATTAGTGTTGTTCATGCATGTAGGCTCTCGTCCGGCGATATTTCTGTTATTGCAGCAGGCCGAGAAACCTCTCTTGGGCAGTTGTCGCTGATGATGAATCGTTTAACGTCTGTACTCGAAGAATGTGAGAGATGATGTTGTCGGATGAAAATTTAAGAACAACATTCTCTGTTTCAGCTTCTGCAGAAGCAAACGAATGGCACCCTCTGCTAATAGGTTCGGAACCCAATAGTACAATGACTTTTTCTTCTTTTTGCTTTGAAGAATCTAACCGTTGGCTTGTTTCAATGGCAAAAGGATTGTGCAGCAGTCAAACCAATTTACAAGCAGGCATCATGTATGTTTACGGCAAGCCCGGAATTGGCAAGACGCATTTATTGTCAGCTATTGCAAATGAATCCAAGGGAAGATCCGTAATGATTCATACTGCTGATCTTGAAGCGGAAATCGCAAGAGCAAAAAGACTAAATGCAACTGCAGAGTGTTTTCAGTGGATATTTTCTCATGAGATAGTCCTTCTTGACGGTATAGAACACACTGCAAGCAATGAGACTTTTGAAGCTGATTTAATTCACATTCTGGACAAAATTTTGAGAAGCAAGAAACAGGCAGTGATAACGTCATGTTGTCCTATTCATAAAATTGAGATTTCAAATACCAGATTATCGTCTCTTTTGTCCGGCGGATTGGTTATGGAACTAAAAATTTGTGACAAAGCCGAGAGACTGAAAATATTGCAACAGATGCAAGATATTGAAGGATTGCCTGATGATGTAATGCACTATTTGTCTTGCAATGTTAATGACAGCATCAGAAGACTCAAGGCAGCGGCGATGCAGATTGCAGCTTGTTCGGCACATGCAGGAAACCCTGCGGATTTGGAAATGGCGCGAGCTGTTGTTCCTCTTCCGGAAGACCTTTGTCATCCATATGTTTACGCATCAGATAATACTGCGGTTGAAAAACCACTGAACATACTGACAGTTTCGGATAGGGCATCGTTTTTTCGAGAAATGCTTAACGAAGCAGAGACAGAGGATGAACAGTCATTAGCTCTTCAAATAGCAATTTCTCAAAAAGTCCGTGAACTTCGTGAATCTTCCGGTTCAACTGCAATAATATCCAATTTAGAAAACGCATTAGAAATGTTGAGAGACGGAAATCTGAAAGACGCAATGAAAGCTTTCTCAAATAACTGATACCGATATAAGTTAAAGGTCTTCTTCTGTGGGAGTAGGGCAATTGGGATTACTGTTGTCTAATCAAAACGTCGCGAACGCCGCCGTCGTATACTTGTATTCCTGAAATAGTTACGGCACTTTTTCCATCGCCCATTGTGGCGTCATACTCTCCGGCCATCAGTGTCAGCTCCTGACAAGTGGAAAACTTTCCTTTGTACCAATCAGAGGCGCCTTTGAGCCGAATTTTAATGGGCTTGCGAGCGCAATTGGCTCCGGTTACAAGAGTAATTTTGCCTACCGGAACAATTACATCTCTTTTCAGTCTTCTTCCTTGTTCGATTTCTACATCTCTTAAAGTAAAATCAGGTTCTCCTACAATTTGAGGAGTAGTGAAGACAAAGTCATATTTTCCGGGGTCTAGACGTATTTCCTGTCCTGCTTTGGCGTCTTTAACTACCACCTCAGCCGATGCGTCAGCCTTTAGAACTTTAAAATGTCCGTTGACTTCTTTTGCACCCATTTTTAAAACACCCAAAAAAGCTCCTTGAGTTCCGCCTATATAGTTCTCATCATTAGCACCTTGGGGAGCGGTATCTTCTCCTGTATTGCCTGAAGGACGTTCTTCTTCATCGCTTTCATAGGCAACACGGGTCTTTTCGTCGATTCCCGTAAGATCCGCCACCAAATCAACATCTTCTTGGCCTTCCAATAGCTTTTCTGTTGTGGATTTCTCTTTTTTTCCACAGCTGACTCCTATAAGAAGCACTGCAAGAGCAATAGTAAATCGTTGAAATATTGTTTTCATCTTTATCCTCCTAGCGAAAGGTTCTTCCGTTAGTAACATTGGTTGAAAGCCAAAATCCTTATCAAAAAACATGCTGATTTTAGAAAAACACCAAAAAAATCGCAAGAAATAGTATTCATACTTTAAAGACTACCGACAGATTGTGAGTTATATGTACTGTTACAGTGCATATTTTAAACTATACTGCTTTCGAGTCATACGCTTGTTCTATTAATAATGCTAAAATGAAAAGAGCTGCAGTTTGTTAATACATATACACAAACACAGACATATGTTTGCTATTCTTTGGGGGTTTCAGTGTTCTCTCTCATGCTTTTTCTTGTTCCCAAATCCCTGATATCCATTGAACCTTTTTCAACATAGCGGAAAGCTCTTTTGAGGAGCAGCTCTTTTCCGTCGTCTGTGGCAATACGAATATCTACAACTTGCGGTTCACTGACCGACGGGGTTGATACTGTCAGTTTTGTAGTACTGCTGATAGCGACATTGCTAGCCTTGGCATTGCCAAAATAGATTGCCACACCTTGGTTTGGATTAAATCCGGAGCCTATAATTTCGACAGGCTCACCGCCGCCGAGTGCACCTGATGCAGGTGAGACTGTTCGAATGGAGAATTCCTCCTTGCATCCTAAGGTGAAAACAATCATGAAACAGACCAAAATCGTTGCTGCAAGCTTTCTCACGTTTTCCTCCATTGAGTAAATAAATTACCTATCTCTTGATTTTAGAACAAATCTTAAGAATAGTCGGTACTAGATTGTACTTGTATAAGTCAAGGAGTTTGTTCTTTTATGTATGAAGATTATTGGGAAGTGCTTGACATTATTGACTGACAACATATTGATTGTAAACTTGAAGTTGGGATTTAAAAAGTGAGAAGAGTTTGGCTAAGCAGAATATACTCATTGTAGATGCAGATCCTGAGAGCGTAAAGGTTCTTGAAGTAAGCCTGAAGAAGGTCGGATACAGTGTTACCACTTCGCGGGACGGACTATCGGCATTAGAATTGATGTCCTTTTCTAGTCCCGATCTCATTATTTCAGATACCAAGATTCCGGAACTCAGCGGATTTGAATTCTGCACAAAGTTAAAAGAAAATGAAGAATGGTCAAAAATCCCGTTTATTTTTCTTACTGCCGATAGGTCTATAGAAAATAAGATTCGCGGTCTTGAGTTGGGGGTGGATGATTATTTAAATAAACCTATTTTCATTAGGGAGATTTTGGTTAGGGTAAATCTTGCTATTCAACGACGCCAAAAAGAGCGACTTGAACGAAGAGGAAACAAATCAAAGTTTTCCGGAAACCTTCAAGATATGGGAGTTGTTGATCTTATTCAAACAGTTGATTTGGGTCACAAGTCCGGCGTCCTTCACATAATGCGTTTAAATGATGACGGCAATATTTATTTTAGAGACGGACAGGTTATCGATGCAACCACCAGAACCAGAAGCGGTGCTGATGCTGTTTATAGAATGCTGGTTTGGTCTGAGGGAACTTTTGAGATTGAGTTTACAAATGTTGATAGACCTGAGCGAATTAAAATGTCTACTCAAGGATTGCTGATGGAGGGTATGCGTCGACTTGACGAGTGGGGTAGACTTCAGGAGCAGCTTCCTCCCTTAACTTCTGTATTCGATGTTGATGAAGCTGTCTTAACAGAGAGATTGGGTGAGATTCCAGATGAGGTAAACCTTGTTCTGAAGCATTTTGACGGACATGCTTCTCTAATTGAGGTTGTGGATAACGGTTCTTTAGGAGATCTTGAGGCTCTAACCCTAATTAGTAAGTTATATTTTGAGGGCCTTATTACCGAAACGAATACAGCGCTTTCTATGATGGACGGTATTCTAGACCCGCATGCTTTGGTTCCCGATACCGCCGACGCATGGGTACACAGCAGACCGCCGATTCAACACACTCCTCATAAAACGATAATTTCTTCTTCACCGCCTGAAACTCTAACTCCTACCGACCTTACATCAGAGTCAGAAACCGAGGCCGGCTCCTCTAAAATTTCTGATGTGGATGTTGTAGATAATGCTGATTATAAAAACAAAGAAGATTCTACAGACATAGGATTGGTAACAAGACCGGCTCCTCCTCCATCTGATCTTGACGTTAGTGAGAATGCTTCTGCTCTGCCAAACGCATCTGCCGATAGCAATACAGATTACTTTAAGGGAACGGCATATCGTGAAGCAGTTCAAAATAGACCGTCATATGATCCCGATTCTTATCGTTCGTCCAGAGCACCATCAAGATTCAGCACAATCGGGCAAGATGCGCTCTCCCCATATTCTGCCAGAACAAGTGTATTGCCTATTCCCGTTCGAAATATCGGTCTGATGGTCATCGGTTTCTTGGTGCCGGCTGTTTTGGTCGGAGCTGCGGTTTATATGTGGCAAGAAAGCAAGTTTGTTCAGCAGCGTTCGAAAGCTTCTGAAAATGTATCCACAATAGATACTTCGAAATTGCCGACAGAAACTATTGATTCTAACATTACCAAAACAAAAGAAGAACCGAAAATTGAACAAAAGATAGATTTGAAAGTTGATCAACCGGTGGAGCAATCGGAAGATCCAAAAGCATTAGAAGATGATAAAAACTCAATATCGGTCAATATGGGAGGCATTGAGAATAAAGAAGAAAACCAAAATACAGAAAAGCAAAAAGATGACAATCTACTTTTATCTGAGGAGCTAGATTCAAATACTCTGACAGATGAACAGAAGCTCAGATTTGACAGACTTATGAAAGAAGCTGAAAACGTGGGGCGAAGAAGAAAAATTAGTCTTTATAGACAAGCATTGGAAATCAATCCGGATAGCGATACGGCGATGATAGAGTTAGCCCTGCAGCTAATGGAATCTAAGCAAACGCGATTGGAGGCACGTCTTTTTACAGAAAAAGCGGCAAGAATAAATCCGGATAATGCAGCAGTTTGGCTGGCTATGGGATATCTTTTTCAATTGGATGACAAACCTGATGAAGCCAGGGCTGCATACCGAAAGTGTATATTGAGCAAGGGTCCGATTGAATACATTCGAGAATGTAAACAGATCAATAGATAAATTCTTTCTTACGAACAACTATAATTCTCATTACAGGACAATAAATGAATAAACATCCATATGCGGACTTTTTACAATCGGTGGAACGTCCCGGACGGTATATAGGGGGTGAGTTCGGATCAGTTACTCCCTTAAAATCAGCGGACCTACGAATGGTGTTGTCATATCCGGACACCTATGAAATTGGTATGAGTCACATAGGACTTTCTATATTGTACGAACGCGTAAATTCTATGGAAAGAGTATCTTGCGAACGTGTTTTTATGCCGTGGGGAGATCTTGAAAAAGAATTGCGGGCTAGAGATTTGCCCTTGGTATCTCTAGAAGATGCAAGACCTCTTTGTGATTTTGACGTTGTCGGATTTTCATTACAATATGAACTGACCTACACCAATCTTATTGCTATGTTGGATCTGGGCAGAATACCAAGAAGAGCCGAACTTCGTAGAGAAACAGATCCCATAGTAATTGCAGGAGGACCGACAGCAGTTCACTGTGAACCTATTTCTCCCTTTATCGATTTAGTCTTACTGGGGGACGGGGAAGAATCATTGACGGAATTCTTAGAGATGCTTCGAGATCTCAAAAAGAAGAACAACAGCAGACATGAAAAGATAGAGGCGTTGTCAAATATGCCTTTTGTTTGGAATCCGAACAATGAAGCTCGCATTTTTGATTATCATTCGGAGCGTTTTATCACAAAGGAAGAGAAGACAAAAGCTTCATGGGCTAAGATTAAAAAACTTGGAACCTATCCTTCCGGCGGTACTATTTCTCCCAATGTTGAAACTGTATTTGATAGATTTAGTTTGGAAATATCTCGCGGTTGTATAGGCGGATGCCGTTTTTGTCAGGCAGGATATCTTTACCGTCCTGTTAGAGAGCGAACAGCCTCTGAGGTAAAAGAGGCGGTTGAGCGTGCGGTTTTTTGCACAGGTTTTGACGGGGTATCTTTGGCATCTCTTTCGACAGCGGATCACAGTGAAATTGGTGAAATGCTGAACGTTTTGGGCGAAGAATATACTCCTCATAAGGTTTCTTTTTTTGTACCGTCGCTTCGAGCCTATGGACTCTCAGAAGAAATGGTCGAAATCTTAAGTCGATTAAGAGCTACAGGTGTAACACTGGCTCCCGAGGCCGGAAGCCAAAGGCTTAGAGATGTTATAAACAAAAATATTACAGAAGAAGATCTTTTGACTGCATCATCTCGATTTTTTGATTGGGGCATGACGCGAATAAAGCTCTATTTTATGCTTGGACTGCCTTCTGAGACCGATGAGGATCTCTTGGAAATCATTAAACTATCTGCCAAAGTGAGAGATTTTGGACGGAAAAGAATGCACGGAAGAACTCCGGTAGTTACTGTATCTGTATCAACTTTTGTGCCTAAACCGTTTACCCCTTTTGAACGAGAGTCCATGATAGATGAAAAAGAAATTAAAAGGCGTCAGACTCTTATTTATGAAGCGGGTCGAAATGAGAAATTAGCTGTGCGTACCCATACTCCCGCCTTATCGATATTGGAGGGGGTGTTGTGTAGAGGTGATATCTCATTGGCTGAAGCGCTGGAGCGAGCATGTGACATGGGTGCTCGTTTTGACGGTTGGAGCGATCAATTTCGAGAAGACATCTGGAAAACAGTACTGGCAGATTCGGATGTTTCCAAATATCTAAAAGCAATACCTCATGATGCAAGAGTATCGTGGGATAATTTTGCCGTTTCGGTTAGTCAGAACTTTCTTAACAAAGAGAGAGAGCAGGCAGAAAAAGCATTAACGACTGAGCCTTGCGGACGAATAGCCGATACGGATAAATCGTCTGATCGTTTTATTTGTCATAACTGCGGAGCGGCTTGCAAGAGAGGTGAGCTTCCGATTAGACCTCCTAGAATACAAGCACAATTATCTACAATAGAACCTCCTGCACCAAAGCAGAAGGGGTTTCCTAGACCCAGAGCGGCAGATGAAAAAATTTTATATAAGCCGGTAAGATTCATATTGTTTATGGCCAAGTGGGGTAGGCAGTCATACATAGGACACTTGGATACAATGCGAATAGTAATGAGAAGTTTGCGAAGAGCAAAGCTGCAATTATTTTATACTCAAGGTTTTAATCCAAAACCGAAAATATCAGCCGGACCGCCGCTTCCTTTGGGAATCTCGGCAATGAGAGATCCTGTGGAGGTTTCTTTGGTAGATCCTCCGTCGGATGAAGAGATAATGAAGAGATTGGCTTTGTCCTGTCCGCCTGATTTTGAATTTGTGGGTATTGAGAGATTGGAGGAGGGACAAAAGGGGTTGAGTCGAAGAATAGAGAAGGCTGAGTATATCGCGAAAATATGTTGTGAGCGTCAAACGGCTGAGTCAAAACTGTCTCAAATTATGTCATCATCTTCTTTGGAAGTGCTGAGGGAAAAGCAAGGCGTTCAAACAACTGTTGATATTCGACCCTATATAGCAAGTGCAAAGATTTTAGAGCAAGTTCCGTCTAGTTTGTTAATGACGATAGAGCCGAATGATGTTTTAGTTGCTTTTTCTCTCTATATTCCAGGTTCGGGAGGTTGCAAACCCATAGAGTTTGTCAGAGCGGTTAGTCCGGAATCTGTATCAAATGTAAAGCTAGTTCGTACTGAAATATGTCTTGAAAAAAGTCAATAGTGAGTTGGGTTACGATTATATGGGTTTGAGTTCTGAAGCGTTGCAAACCATGGACATAGCAAAGCTATCCGTAGGAATACCGCTTTCTTCTAAGGCGGCGATGGGGTTTAAGCCGGCTGCTAAAACAATACCTGCTCTTCCCGGCATTATCGGTACATCAAGCAAGGGACGGCCGGCTTCTCCTATTAAAAGTACTGAGCACAATCCTTGTCGTTCTAAAGTTGATATGATCTGTTTTGCTAAAGGTAGAGCGGCGGCAGGAATTTCTCTAAAACCGGCACCTATTATGCCGTTTCCCGTTTCTGCTGCTTCCAATACATTGGTCATCTTTCCCTTTATAAATATCTCTATTGGGTCGAGAGTTGTACCGTCATAGTTTATTATCTGCGTAAATCTTTTGGGAAAACCGTTTGCAACTTCAAGCAGTCCTCCGAATTTTGCTGTCATAGGAATGCCGTTGGATCTAAAGATGCCGTTAAGGGTTATGCTGCATATGCTTCCGACTTCAACACTTTGGGAATCAGTTTTTGAATTGAAACGAAAATAGCGTCCCATTCCCAATCCGGCGCCGATAACGTTTCTGATTATAGATTTGGATTCATCCACCGATGAATAGGGCAGGGAAGAAAGGTTTAGTACAATGGTTCCGGTTTTGGATTGAAGGTTATAGGTGGTTTTATAGGAAAGTTCATCAACACTTGCTGAAACAAAACCGACCCTGTCAATTGCGACAGCCCTTTGAAGTTCCTTTCGCCCTAGCTCTGTTATAACTCTACCGCGACGACCGAGATTGGAGGTAAATCCGTTCTTGTCCATTTCCTCCAAATAGTATCTAACCATACGCTCTTTGATGTCGAGGTTCTTGTTGTGGAGCTCGGTTGATATGCGAGTGGAACCCACTCCTACTTCAGCATCGGCAATAATGCCGAGAATAGCTGCAATGCGTCGTTGATTTTCTATATCCATTGAAAGCTGTTCCAATGTTTACATATCGATTTTTGAATTTACGATAAATTTGAGTTTTAATCTAGTAGATGATTACGAAGGTTGTTGACTAGAAAATAGGTTCAACATCTGAAACGCAGAAGTCAAAGCTTCCTGCAGCATCTGTACTCGTTGCTACCTGAAACTGCACTGCAACGACATCTGTACCGTCTGTAGAAGCTGCGGTTGCATCCCAAGAAATGCCTGTATCAGCAAATAGATATTGTACGCTGGAACCGCCGGGAGTAGCGACAATAAATGCATCTTGAGAACGTGATTTTTCATCGAACTGTACTCTCAGTTCAGGACTTGCGGTTCCTGAAATGGTTGCTCTAAAGCCCTTCATTGCGGAAATCGGTCTTGCACAAGTACCGATCGTATACTTCATTTCGGCCGGGGTTTCTGTTGAAGAGTTTGCACAAACATCAAAACCGATTCCGGCACCCCAATAAGTGGAGTAAAGATCATCTACTACCATAGAGACTGTACCTGACGTACATATTTTACCTGTGGGGCCGTCTGTATAATCAATCGTAATTGTAGAATCGCCGCCATCGTCGGCATCGGAAAATTCATACCATGAGCCTTGCAATCCGTATTTATTGGAACATTTATCAAACCATCCTGTGGTGCTCGGCATAAGTACTGCCGGTTTGGCGGAGGTATCACAGGCTGGAGGATCGCTATCTGTGTCTGTATCTGTATCAGCATCAGCATCAGCATCAGCATCGGTATCAGTATCAGTATCAGTATCGGCATCAGCATCTGCATCTGCATCTGCATCAGCATCAGCATCTGCATCGGTATCGGTGTCAGCATCAGCATCAGCATCAGCATCTGCATCTGCATCAGCATCAGTATCAGCATCAGCATCTGTGTCGGTATCAGCATCAGCATCAGCATCTGCATCTGTGTCGGTATCAGCATCAGCATCAGTATCAGCATCAGCATCAGCATCGGTGTCAGTGTCAGCATCAGCATCAGTGTCAGCGTCAGAGTCGGCATCTGTTGTGCCTGAAACACAGGTTCCGGAATTGAAATCACATCTTAAACCATTTCCGCATGTTCCGGCTGATGTGCATTGACATTGATAGGTACCGGCTGTGCATTGTTCTTCCTCAACACATCCAAAATAAATCCCAGTTAATGCTGAAAGACCAAATACAAATAATATCAAATTTATTTTCCACATATTATCCTCCTATATAAGCACTGTGGATACAAGTTAGCCTAAATATACTACCTGCTTTGAAAACAGAGCAACAACAAAATATCTTAAAAATAATCCCATGATTTCTATAATAACAGAAGCGTCTTTAGAAACCCAATACTGATTTTCTAAACTACATTTTTTGTCATTTAGTCAATTTTAATTTTTAGAAAAAACGAATTCGATCATAATAGACGGGTATAAATAGATATAGTATAGGCTTGCTCCGATGTTGAGAATTCTAAAACAAAACAAATTCTTTCTGTTGTGGACAGCAATTCCTTTAATTGTAGCTGCCGAAATATTTCAACAGTGGAATATACCAAGGAGTATGCCGTCTGAAGAAGATTGGATTTCTGCGGCCGAATACCTTAAAACCAATAAAAAAGCCGGCGATCTGATCATTGTTGTGCCTGAATGGGCCGTTCAAGGAAAAGTATATTTTTTCCCTATGATTACGTGGAAGGACTTTGGGCGATTTGATACCTCATCGTACAAAAGAATCTTTGAAGTTTCAATGAAAGGAGCTAGAAGTTCTGAAACAACTGGAATTAAACCTGAACAAATTCAACATTTCGGCAAGCTGACTGTTTCCCGTTTTGTTCTTCCAAAGCCGGATAAAATAATCTATAGTTTTATAGATAATATAAAAAAAGCAAAAACCTACGGAAATGTTGAGAAAAATCCTAAAATAATTATCGATCAAGAGTTTATTCCAAGACGAGTTATTTCTTCACATCTTAATAAACCGGCAACCATTACGTTTAACAAAGTGCCGTTGAACGGCAGTTTGCGAATTTATGGAATAATCGAATATCACAAATCTTTTACCAAAGATAGTAAACCTGTCATTCTGTCAATTTACATTAACGACAAATTTGTAGGAACCCATGAGATAAATCATTTCGGTCCTTTAGAACCTATAGAATATAATGTTTCAGAAACCGACAAAGGCGAAGTACGATTTGAGATGTCAGCTGAAAATAATCTCATATTCGGTCTGCATGCCGATGTAAGAATCAAGGAGGATCGATGAAAACCTCTCTAACTCAATCGATCAGCCGAATTTTGAGATCTAAGCGATGTGTCGATCATTTAGTCGGTGTTTTATTGGCATCCGTTTATCTTTCGGCATTGTTGATTACTGCCTCTGATGTTGGTTTTGCACGGGATGAGGGTTTTTACTTTACGGCATCAAGAAGTTATCAAAAATGGTTTGATGAGCTGTTTGAAAATCCCAAAAGCGCTGTTACGCAAGATCGTATTGATAAATATTGGCGATACAATCATGAGCATCCTGCTTTGATGAAAACACTTTTCGGATTTTCTGAGCGCATTTTTCATAAAAACCTTAAACTTATGAACCCTTCTACTGCAAATCGTTTTCCGGGAATGCTTACTGCAGCCTTAACAATTTATTTGTTGTTTATTTTTGGAACAGAATTGTTCGGTCGATCAGCAGGCATTTCTGCTGCTCTATTTTTTGCTTTAATGCCGCGTGTATTTTATCACTCGCATCTGGCTTGTTTTGACATTCCTATTACAATGATGTGGTTAGCGGTTTTCTATTTCTATTACAAATCCTTAAACTCTTGGAGATACGGCATAATTGCCGGAGCGGTTTTTGGGCTTGCTCTCTGTACAAAACTCAATGCGTTCTTTTTGCCGTTCTTGGTAGTTTTTCATTATGTGTGTCTTTTAATTTACCAAAAACGTAACAAGGCGCCTATTCCTTTTCCATATGGAATAATTTTCGGAGCGATACTGGCCCCTTTGATCTTCTTGGCACACTGGCCTTGGATATGGAATGATACATGGTATAGGCTTATGGAGTATATGGGGTTTCATTCGGGGCATGACCATTACAATACTGCATGGTTTGGAGAGAACATTGTCGGCCCGCCTACTCCCATTGCTCTTCCTGTAGGTATGACTCTTGTTACCGTTCCTTCAGTTATTATTGCTTTGTTTCTATTTGGAGCTGCAATTCGGTTGGATCATCATCTTCCTCAGTTTGTAAGACGCAAGCTTTCGCCTGAGTCTTTGCCTTTCGGACCCAAATCTGTCCGGGGTTATGATCTTTTATGGCTTATTGCTCTTGTGTTTCCTATAGCCTTGATCAGCATGCCTAATGTCCCAATTTTTGGCGGCACCAAGCATTGGATGCCGGCGTATCCTTTTATGACTTTAATAGCCGGATTTGCCGTTTCACGTCTAATCGATATTGTTTCTAAACTTATCCCCAAGGTATCAGCTTCAGTTTGCGCAATTGGAGTAATTGCCTTTGTATCATTGCCGCCTTTACATCAGACCGTAACCTCGCATCCATTTGGTTTGGAGAGTTATGTTCCGCTGATTGGCGGCGTTCCCGGAGCTGCAACTTTGGGAATGACCCGACAATTTTGGGGATATACCACAAGAAGTATCATTCCGTGGCTTAATACCAACTTTCCGAACGGAGCAAACGTAGAAATTCATGATACTACAGTTTCATCCTGGCGCATGTACCAAGAAGATGGAATTCTTAACAGTTCTCTTAGACCCTCGCGCTTGGCCGAAAGCGATGTTGCTTTACTTCATCATGAGTTACATATGATTATGGTTGAAGCAAGAATATGGGCACGATATAAAACCTTTACGCCTGCTCATGTTTTAACCTATCAAGGAGTTCCTATTATCAGTATCTACGTTAAAGACTCAGGTAAATAGAACGCAATCATAATTTTAGATACTAACCTTCAAAAAATGTGGGAAAAATCAAATGGCGGTAAAAATAAAAACGGAGAGTTAATCGGTATTGTTTTAACGAGCTATTTTAGGTTCTTCTTCGAGCGTTATTTCACCGATGATTTGGTCTGCTGAGACTGCCAGTACTGAGCGATTCTCGGTTAGGGCAACAATATCTCTGGTAACTTTTTCTCCTTCTTTGGCAAGTTCGGCTAACGATGAGGAGAGTTTGTTTTTTAAATCCTGTGCGCTCTTATTGTGTTTTAGGGCAATAAGGTTTTGCCTTGTTTGATGCATTCTTTGGTCAATTTCGTTTTGTTTATTTGTGAGATGTGAAACGTTGACATCTATTTCAGATACTTTTCTAAGAATCTCCAAAACTTCTGCCAGTTTCTTTTGAGTTTCTTTGTTCAAATAATCCGTATTTTCCAAAATAAGAGAAATTGCATGAGGTGCAAGACTGTCCCAGATAGTAATGTTTTTTGTAACCGGTGTTTGTTCGATTATTGTAAACGAGGTTGTTTTGGAATTCTTTTTTATTTCTATCGGTACAAGATATGCGTCGCCTAGATCCTCGGTTTCGGCCGGCATATTTTCAAACAAGAATTGGGATGGCGCTTTATTGTGTCTGACATACAAGCGATATCCGTCTTTGTTCCCGCCTTTTATTTTGTATTCTGTTTTAATTCGCTCAAAACTCTCCACCCATATACTTCTATTGAAAATGCGAATAAGACGTGCTCCTTCTGTTGCGGTTGAGGTACTGCTTAGCACCAAAATGGATGAATCAGCAGCAAAAGGAATAACTGTTTGGGTGTCCGCGTGAATTGTCTCTGCAATGCCCTCACCGACGAAAGAACCTGATGAGTATATGCTGACCGGTCCAGGTTCCAACATAAATCCTGTAGTGTTTTTAAATCGGACCACTCGGTAAGGATTTTGTTCAAAACCCCTTCCGGCACCGATTTGGGGCAAATACAAAAAAGTTTCCTCTCCATTGAGTTTGTCGTTGATGATGGAAACCATTGTTGAGCTTCGGTCAGGAACTGAAATAGGTACAGAAAGATCATATCGCACAGCACCGGAGGCAACGGATGCTGTTACCATTGCTCTTACTGAATCCTGCATTGATTGCATTGAGATTTCTTTGGGAGGTTCCGACGGTAAAGTTTCTATCATGGGGGAGGGTGCCGAAGCTGACGGTCTTGGAGTAGATGACGGTATTGATGCTTTTCGTTTAACTGCACCGGTACCGGAAGAAATAGCTGACGATTTGGGTTTGTCCGCATAGGAATAGCTGTCTTGATAGCCGGTTTCTGAAACGATTTCTTGCTCCATGTATGATTCTTCAGCTGCTTTTTCTTCTGTAATTACACCATATGAACTCTCTCCGACATAAGTCTGAGCAACCTTCTGCGAGCTTATAGCGCTTAAATCAGGTCGGCTTACAAATTTGGGAGAATGAAGATTGTAGCGAAATGCCAACGGTGCTCCTGATGTCAAACTTAAGGAAATGTCATTCCATCCTTCGCCTGTAACATTGTCTACCACTGCCCACCCTTGTAGTAACAGTTCTTTTTCCTTTCCCAATACCAATCTGTATGTGGGTTTCCATGCCGGGCATTCGACTACGTAAGAAACAAAAATGTCATGGGCAGCGGCTTTGTCCATATTAATTGTAACATCCACCACTTTAAAAACACCGCCGACTGCTGCTGCATCTAATCCTTTAAGGAGTCCCAGTGCTATAAAATCATCTTTTACATAAATAGAAGTAATATTGCTGAGCATTTCAGTTACAATTCTATTGCTCGACATCAAAGATACACGCCAATCCTTAGAAACAGGTCCTTCAGGCCTATCGTTGTCTGAAATGATATGTTCAACAGATAGAACCCTGCCTGTTAAGGTAGGTGACGTAGAACCGGAAACTGTAATTTCTGTGCCCTTTAGTAGGTTAAGGATATCCGGCAGACTGATATCATTTTTGAGCTGTTCAGCAAGTTCCATAACATGTGCTGCCGCAGTTCTATCAAGAGGAAGAGATACTGATACTGCCTTACCGCTTGAAGTGTCGATTACCGTAAGACTCTTGAGAAAATCGTTAACCTGATCCGACCTGATGCGAACGGTAAAACTGTTTCCTTCAATTTTGCCTCTACGTTCAAAGTATCCTATTCCGTTTTGGTAGAGCACAGCTCGTGTCAGCTTGAGAGTTTCAGAAGAAGGGTTCTGTAGTTGCGTTTGATTTAATGAAGAACAGGAAAATATAAAAATTCCTATTATCATAATGACGAAAAACCGTATCAATAATGTTCGATTGTGCATGTTTGATATCATCCTTGTTCTGTTAGAAATATTTCAACTTGAAACAGAGTAGACCGACATATCAATGCGGTCAAGTGTCGATAATTACATAGTTGTTATGGTCATAAGGCAAGAATAGAATCCTCAAAGTATATCTATCGAACAGGACTGTTTTGGATTCGGTAGTTTTCTAGTTTCATTAGATTTGTGAGACGCTCAGTAGTTTCTTTTTCTGTTAGAACCAAATCGCGCTGCTCGTTAGGGTCGGTTTCCAGATTGTACAGTTTGTACCTGTTGGGTTTCTTTTCCCAAATTAATTTGTACGGCCAATCAACAATAGCCTCCCATGCAGTTGCTTCGGGTAAGTGCATTAAAAACGGAGGTCTCTTTTCTGCTTTTCCAAAAACATAAGGAACCAATGAATAGCCGTGCATATTGCTTGGAATATCTGCTCCTCCAAGTTCGAGCAATGTAGGGGTGAGATCTATTAGAGCTACACTCTGATTTACTATTTTAGGTTCGATGCCTGGAGCTCTTATTAGGAATGGGATTCTGGTTTCAGAATCATAAAGAGAGAAACCGTGATAGTTAAAACCGTGGTCGGTTTCGAGCCCAATTCCTTCACCATGGTCTGAGGTTACAATGATTGCAGTGTTATTCCACAAACCTTTTGACTTCATGGAATTGAACACTTTTTCTACTTGTTTATCTACAAAAAAAACTTCTCCGTCATAAAGATCGGCTCTGGCATTTCCGAAACTCGGTTGATCTTCGTGTTTGATATAACTTGCATGAGGGTCAAAGTAGTGAAGCCACAAGAGCCAAGGCGATTTTAATTCAGTTAAAGTTGTTAGGTGTTTAATACCTCTTTCGGTTACAAGATGCCCGGTCGGAGACCATGTAGGATCTATTCCCTCATCAAGCACCGGCTCCCAAATATCAAACCCTTGATGAAATCCGGATTGCTCTTTGAATCTAAAGTAAGGCAGAACGGCAAAATTTGTGTAACCCTTTTCTTTTAGTATCTCCGCAAAAGTTACGTTTTCGTTTTTCAATGTCCACCATTTCTTGCCTTTATCTTGAAGAATTGTCGGGAAATATCTGCCTGTCAAGAATACAGGGAAAATATGCCTAGTAGAAGGCCCTTGCGATCTAACCTGAGAGAACATTACATTTTCTTTGGCAAAAGCATCTAGGTTTGGTGATGTCTGTCTGTCATGACCGTAGACGTGAAGTCTATCCGCCCTAAGAGTATCGATGGTTATAAGAACAATATTCATTGGTGGGCGAAATTCTATGGGATATGTGATAGTATTCTTTACATCACTCTGTAATGAGGCAATGTCTTTAGACACTAATTTAAAATCACTTCCCGAGCAGTCTTCATCAATATTGTTATTGGGAATCTCCGTTGCAGTGGGATTGATTTGAGGATTTTTGTCGTCGCAGTCACAGTCTGCGCTGCATAACTTTCGAGGAAAACCGTCCTTGTCATTGTCAAACATGTTTCTCATACCGTTAAAAATTGGTTTGCTAAGAGCTGTATCGGTGCTGAGAAAGTTTGGTATATATGAATGCTTGTGCACTTGAGTAAGTCCTGCGGAGGCTGTTCCTAAGCATGTGCAGATTAAAACTATCGATGCTTTCGAATAAACAAGTTTACTTAAAAGCTTTAAGCCAACTCCGACAAACAAAATAAGAAGAGCAATTAGCGGTAAAACAAAGGGACGAAGATCTAGGGCATCCAATATAATACCTCTTTTATAACCTGCATATATGATGCTTGCAGTTGCAAAAAATATAAATAGTCCAAAGCTGATAGCCGGTACTGGACGTTTGAGTTTTTGTATAAAAAACTTGAGTGAAAATTTGTGAGCTATTAAAGAAGAAAGGATTCCCAACAACACACCGAATGGAAGGATAACTCCAATACCGATCAAAACGGCGAGAAGACTCTCCTTTGCTGACATGGATGAATTTGATTGACGAAAAAGCGCCCATGCTGTGTCTACTAGACCTGCTGTTGCTGCACTCAAAGAACCAAAAAAAATATACTGAGAGGTATTAACAGTTGTCACGATTATTTCCTCTATGAGGTATTTACCAGCCTGATACTTCGTTTAGCATCAACAACTCAGCCATATCAAATCAAGTAAAAACAGATTGTCAGCCAATCATTAAACTGACAGTTGATATATCAGAGTAAAAAGCTTTGAGCGATTTACTTTTTTGACGGTAAAAAAAAATAATAAAAAATATAACATTTTTGTTTTCTCAGTTGTCTTGTCAAAAGAAGAGGTTTTTGATTTGTAAAAACAAGTGCGATTAAAAGAATAAATCGCCGAATATGTACATCCGGCGAAATGCGGAGAAGAACAAGCAGTAGAGTTTTTGCTGATAACTATTCTGCGACCGGCATATTTCACAGCTTTGTCGATCTTGAACAGACCTGCTGACGCAAAAGATGTAGCCCTGGAAGCAGTTAAAGAAGGATTATCGGAATAGATGCTTGTTTTTGGGTGTTATCAGTATTAATAAGAGGTTATGACAAACTACAAAATGGAATATGTCATAGAAATTATACTATTGGCGTTATAGATGAAAAAAGATAGATCACAAATTGAGAAAAAGAATAAATTAGAATCTGTGGCAGAAACAAGAACTTTACCCAAAAATGCTTCTGATGAAATTCAACAAATGCTCAAAACAGGAAAGTCGAGCAGTTTGTTTAGAAAAATAGTTTTCTTTTTTACGGCTGTTGCGGTTATCGGCAGTGTTGCTTTTGGTGTTTTGAGGTGGCGTAGCGAAACGAATGATGCTAAACGTCCGCAATATGTTACTGACAAAATAACCCAAGGCGACCTTGTCGCAACAATTTCGGCCACAGGAACTGTTGAGGCACTTAATACTGTTGAGGTCGGTGCTGAGATATCGGGTCGAATTCTTTCTTTGTCTTCAGATTTTAACGATTCAGTAACACAAGGACAGGTTCTTGCTGTAATTGACCCTGAGCAACATCGTGCTGCTGTGGCACAGGCTAAGGCTCAGATGTTGTCTGCTGAAGCACAAGTCGCTGAGGCTGAGGCTACATTGGTTGAAACCAAACAGGACGCAGCTCGGGCTAAAGAATTGGCTGCAAAAGGACTGTATTCTGCCAAAGAGCGAGAAAATGCAGAGACCAAAGCGATAAGAGCTGAGGCATCTGTTAAATCAGCTAAAGCATCTTTGGCATTGTCTAGGGCTTCTTATGATGCTGCAAAATCGAGGTTGGGAAAAACAGAAGTTATAAGTCCTATAAGCGGTACTGTGTTGTCTCGAAAAGTTGAAGTAGGACAAACTGTTAATGCAGGTATGCAAACTCCGGTATTATACATAATTGCCGAAGATTTAAGCCGGATGCGTTTGTTGTCTCTTGTTGATGAGGCTGATATCGGCAAGGTGGCGAACGGCCAGAACGCAAGTTTTAGCGTTGATGCATTTCCCGGAAGGAAATTTGTGTCATCGGTTTTGTCAGTTCGAAATATTCCTCAAACGACACAGAATGTTGTGTCCTATGAGGTTCTCTTGAGTGTCGATAATAAAGATAATTTGCTTAAGCCGGGTATGACAGCTTCGGTGGAAATCATCATCGAAAAGCATGAAAATGTATTGTTGATTCCAAATAAGGCTTTTAGATTTTCTCCTTCTCGCGAGAGTACGGGAATGAGAAGACCTCCAGGAGGCGGTATCCCGCTGTTGAGAAATGCAAACGAACAAAAAGAAAAAAAAGCTTCAAAGAAAAGCAATCCCTTGCGTGAATTGGGAAAGATCAGTGGAAATGAAGCAGTGCTTTGGATCCCTGTTAAAGATACTCCTGATGATATGCTTCCTGTAAAGGTAGAGCGAATTGCGTCTGACGGACAAATGACCGCGATTAGTAGTGATAGGTTGAAAATAGGGGATGATGTTATTATTGAACAGACAGATTCGGAGCAGAAAGCCAAATGACAGATGATGATTTTTCTCAACCGGTTGTTTCTCTTCGCAACATAAAACGTATTTTTGGAAAAGGTGAGAGTGCTGTACATGCGTTGGACGGCGTTGATTTGGACATTCCGCAAGGAGAGTTCATTGCTGTGATGGGGGCCAGCGGGTCGGGCAAATCTACGTGCATGAACATCATCGGATGTCTTGACCGACCTACATCGGGAAGCTACTTTTTCTGCGGATTGGAGGCGGGGCGACTTTCAACAGATGATTTGGCCTTGGTTCGCAGATATCAGATAGGTTTTATTTTTCAGGGTTTTAATTTGTTGGCACGTACTTCGGCATGGGCCAATGTTGAACTCCCTCTTATATATCAAAGAGTCTCTAAAAAGGAAAGACGAACCAGAGCACTTAGATCTTTGGATGATGTAGGTCTATTAAATCGCGCTCGACACCTTCCGAATGAATTATCGGGAGGGCAACAGCAGAGAGTTGCCATTGCTCGTGCACTTGTGACAAATCCGCGATTGATAGTGGCGGACGAACCCACCGGAAACCTAGATTCGGCCACAAAAATTGAGGTGATGACCCTTTTAGCCGAACTTAACCGAGAGAAAAATATTACTATTGTAATGGTAACACACGAGTCGGACATGGCTGAATATGCACATCGCAAGGTTGTATTTGTAGACGGTCGCATAGTCAGTGATAGTAAAAAACCTAGAGAATCAAATGATTAGCAATGTTTTTTTTATGGCCTTAAGTGCTATACGACAAAATCTTATGCGTTCTGCACTTACAGTGTTGGGAATTGTTATAGGTGTTGCTTCGGTTGTTGCATTGGTAACAATAGGGCAGGGTGCTGCTGAACAGGTAAAGGGTGAGATAAGCTCTATGGGCGAAAATCTTTTAACCTTGAGATCCGGTGCTGCCAGACGTCCGGGGGTTGCATATATGGCAGCGCCTTCGTTGTCCGTTGATGATGCAGAGGCGATATTACGAGAAATAAATGGGGTTGAACAGGCAGCTCCTTCTGCTTCGTCAGGAATGGTGGCAGTTTTTGGGAACAGCAATTGGTCAACATCGGTGATAGGTACAACAGCATCATATCTATTGTGTAGAGGTTTTTCTATAGCTTCAGGACGCGCTTTTACCGAAGCAGAGGATAAGGGCATGTCACCCGTGTGTATTATTGGAGACACGGCTAGAAAGAATCTCTTTGAGCAAGAAGATCCTTTGGGGCAGAGGATTCGTATAGGTAAATTACCGTGCACAATAATTGGTACTTTGGCTCCTAAAGGTCAAAACGCAATGGGGGCAGATCAGGATGATGTTATTTTGACGCCCATTCGTGTATTTCAGAGAAGAATAGCCGGCAATGATAATGTATGGACAGTGTCCATATCGGTGTCTCCTAACCGCACTACTTCAGTGGTAAAGGCCGAAATAGAATCTCTTATGCGTGAGCGTAGAAAAGCTGCTCCGGGTACTGCTGACGATTTTGAGGTTCGTGACTTACAGGAAGTGGCTGCAGCAATTCAACAAACCACATCAGTTATGACAACGCTTTTGTCAGCGATTGCTGCTGTTAGCTTGTTGGTAGGGGGAATTGGAATAATGAATATTATGCTTGTTTCAGTGACTGAGAGAACACGAGAGATTGGAATCCGTTTGGCGATAGGAGCGATGCGCTCGGAGGTTAGGTTGCAGTTTTTGGTTGAAGCTGCTGTTCTTTCCGGTTTTGGAGGCATAATCGGTCTACTGATCGGAAATGGCGGTGCTTATGCAGCGGCAGGTTTTTTGGTAATGCCGTTTGTTCCGTCTCCTACCATTGCTGTTGTAGCCCTTATATTCTCTGTTTTTGTGGGCATTCTTTTCGGCAGTCTTCCTGCACATCGAGCGTCAAATCTAGATCCGATGGAGGCATTGAGGCATGAATAATTTTATGGCAGCAAGACCTTATATTATTGGTTTACTTTTTATTGCGTCTGTAACGTCCTTTGTATCGCATGCTCATGCTCAACAAATGGAGTCGGTACGTGAAGTGTCATCTTCTGAAGTTTTGGAAATGACTTTACAACATAATCCTGTGCTTAGGGCGGCGGTTTTGTCAACATCGCGTGCTGTTGAATCGATCAAAGGCGCAGAAGGACTATATCCTTATGTATTTCAGGCAGACGCAGGATATACAAGATCTTCAAGTCCGATGGGATCTTCGATGTATAGAACAGGTGACAATATATCTTTGGGTACTTCCATTTCTAGAACATTTTCATCAGGAACCTACGCTTCTTTTAGTTTGGAAGGGCAATGGTATGAACTTGATGAGCCTATGATAGGAAGTATCGATGTTGAGAGCAGAATCCCAAACTTTGCATTGTCAGCGAGTTTTGTTCTCAACCAACCTTTGCTCAGAGGCTTCGGTCATCGAGTCGGGTTGGCGCATTTAAGACAGGCAAAAAAGGAAAAAACTGCTGCTGATAAAGCTGCGGAGTTTCAAGCAAGTTATTCTGCTATGAGTGTTTTAACTGCATATTGGAATTTATGGTTGGCCGCAAAACAATTGGAGATCAATCTTGGATCTAGAACTATTGCCGAATCACAGTTGCGTGAAATAGAAGAAAGAGTAGAGGCCGGAGCAGCTGCTCCTGTTGAGCGACTGAACTATCAAACAAGGTTGGCATCCCTTAACGAAGCAGTAATAGAATCAGAGGCGGAAATAAGAAGACTGCAGGTTGTGCTGACTGAAAAAACCGGACTAATTGATTCGCAGGAAATATTGTCAGCCAAAATAGATGAGCCGCTTCCTGAGTCAGAACATTTTATGATGATGAAGGAAATCGTCGATGTTGCGATGAATAATGCTCCCTCCATTAATGAAGCTATATCTCAGCTGGATTTGGCTGAGGAGAGAGTTTTGATTGCAGGCGAATCCGCGAGACAAAAACTAGATCTTGTGGGACGTTTCGGCGCATCTACCCTGGCCAGGGATGAGTTTTCACCGGTTATTACTGACTATAGCAAAAAAGGAGCCTATGGAGGCTATATTGGGCTTAACTATGAGCTGCCTTTGGATAATCGTAAAAAAGAAAGCGAAATAGCGCAGGCTAGAATTAACGTTGATATTGCAGGAAAGCAATTGGTCCATGCGAAAAATCAGGTAAGATCTGAGGCCGCTGTGGCTCATAATAGATTGATAACTGCCAAAAGGAGACTTGATTCGGCTAAAGAAACGCTGCTTTTAGCACAGGCACAAGCAGAAGCAGAACAAGAGCGTTATCGTTTAGGGGTCTCAATTTTTACAGCTGTCAGAGATGCCGAAGAGGCTGTTCGTCAAGCCGAGCTTCGTCTTACCAAGGCGAGAGTTGATATGGTGCAGGCACAAATAGAAATAGATCATTTAACAGGAAAATTATTAAGCTTGATTGCTGACAAATTAAACCGCGATTAATAACTCGCAAAAAGCAATGGACACAGTGGACAGGGATTAATAACTCGCAAAAAGCAATGGACACAGTGGACATAGTTGACATCGTGGACATAGTGGACAGCCTGTGAGAAATTCTGTCCACTGTGTCCACTGTGTCTACGATGTCAACTGTGTCAACTTCTGCACTCTTCTACTCTTCAACTTCGCTTAAATATGCCGTAAGCCATACAAAAGCGGCATTCCAGTTTATTGCTACTTCGTTTGTTGAGTAGGAATCAATGTGATCTACAAACTGAGCAGCGGGTGCAGCTGACTTTGGAACGGATGCCTGAATGCGCGGATCTTGTCGATTCTGATTTGGTCCTCCTGATATAAATCCAGGAGGAGGCGCAGGATAGGTTGGGTCGGCTTGAAATGCAAAAAATCTGTGATGAGGATTTCTTAGCGGACGAGCTCCGTAACCTGTTACATAACATTGATCCAGAGGGTTTCGACCTAACAGATAATCTGTTCCCTCCACAAGGGATTGTCTGAATTCTTCTCGATTAGTAAGATCATGGGCAACTGCCAGTAGTATCAGATTGTTCATCGCGATAAAGTTGGAGCCCCAATAATAATCAGGTTGGGGTGCTGATGTAAAAGCAATACGATATCCTTCTTTTTTTAGAACTTGTACTCCCGATTCAGCGGCTTTAGTTATTTTTTCAATAAGTTTTTTGGTGTCTTTTTCTTTGAGCTTATTGGGAACTGTTACAAGAGAAATATGTCCCAATGCTTCAACAGACTGCCAAGTCATGGCTCCTCGTTGAAGACCTATTTTTTCTACATCATCTACTGTTGAGATAGCTGCAAAGTGCGGCGATTTGAGAAGTTCTTTCTTATATGAATCTTGACCGGTTGTTATAAACAACTCTACCGCAGCCCAGTAAAACTCATCGTTTACTCGTGAGTCTTCGTATGGACCGCCCCCTTTTGTGTCTTCGGCAGAAGCGTATATTTTGGGGTGTTTTTTGGCAGCATTATAGGTTCTGATTGCTGCATCCAAACATTTTCTTGAGAATTCGGAATCTATATCTTTCCATATACGTGCGCACTGTGCTGCAGTTGCGCTAAGATTTAGAGTGGCTGCTGTGCTTGGAGCATGAAGATATCGCTTTACGTTGCTTTTGTGAGGAGCAGTCGGTATGCCTGTCCAATCCTCATCGTGAATTTTGTGATGAACCATTCCCGCCAAAGGATGTTTATCCGGAACCTCCATTTTTAGCATAAATTCTAATTCAACGCGCACTTCGTCGAGAAGGTCTGATATGCCGTTTTTGCTTTCAGGAATGTTAAGGGAGCCGTCTTTGTATATGTCTTTTGTTTTTGTTAGATGTAGTGATCGTTCATATAAATTTAGCATCGTCCATACAGAATATCCTGCATTGACAACATATTTGCCGTGATCACCTGCGTCATACCAACCTCCCTGCACATCAAGGGAGTATCCGCAGTTCATTTCCGGAAGACATGGTACATTATTATCACTTAAATGACCGGCCGGTCTCACCCACAGTTCTTTGTCTGCAAACGGCATCTCAATTGGAACGCCGGCACGGTGGTGGTAGAAATAGCGTGCCGCATCGATTGACATTTGTTTGTAGATATCTTTTGAAATTTGAAATGTATGGCTTTTTCTGTCGCCGGCTATAAGTTGAAAATTATCTCCTTCAGTATTTACTTCACTAAAATCAATTATATGAACATGCTGATTTGATGCAACATCATTGCCGAACACTGAGGTTAACCCTGTTGCAACGTGTTTTCCGTCTTTAAGCAAAGACCACTCAATAGGTGTTGTTGAGTCAATAGGTACAGTTGCAGTCTTTTTATATCCCGGCAGGTAACCTACTTGATTGACTCTAATTCCTGATAGAGGCAGTTGCTTGTCGGTTTTGGGTTTTACGTATTTGGGATCATACAAACCTACATCGTCAATACACACTGTAAAGGGAAGATTGTTAAGACGTGCCAAACTTCCTCCTATATGAATGGCAAACTCAGCAACGCGATCATCGCCTTTGTTTTTGACAAAGCTTCCGCTAAACCATTTAGGCTCTGTGTCAATCATCAGCTCTTGTGACCAGTGTTCCCTATAAGGAGAAACCGACATGCCGACTTTGGCGCGTGCGCTGGTTTGAGCTGTCGACCATATCTTGGCACGAACCTCATATCTATGACCTTCTTCTATAACTAATCCGCGGTGAGCCAATTGAATATCCCAATTGTTGGCTCCTCGTTCTGAAATATTAATACAAAAAGCACTGTCAATAATATCAGCTTCGGCCTTTGCAGGAGACAAGATAACAGGCATCCAAGGTGCGGATACTCCTGTTTCAAAATCAGAATTGCCAAGAAGGTTTGATTCCTCTAACGATACTTCAGTAGAAGTCTGCGTTACCTCAATATTTTCCGGAACCTGTTCAACAGCCATGGGAGACTGTGCTGTTTTACAAGATGATATTGAAAACAGAAACACAAAGAGAATTAAAAAATTGCGCATAGAAAACATATCCTTTCCAAAAACCCGTCAGTTCAATGAAAAAAGCGTACCAAATTCCACAAATCAACATCTTTATAAATATTTTTTGTAACTTGTTGTAAGTAAAAAGATTGTTCGTCCGTTCTTTTATGTAGAAAATCTCCAAAACAAGCTGATAAAAAAATAATGAACTAAAATTGAGATCTTTGCCAGGGGATCAAGTTACAGTTTCAGGTAAGTGATTTTTGTTAGAAAACCGAATCAAAGCTTAGTTTGATTAGAACCTCATCCCTTATGAGATCATCAGGCATTCCCGGATAGACAATGTCAAAGTCTTTGCGGTTAATAGAAAACTCAGTTTGCATTTTAATTCTGTTTTCTATGACAGATATTTTTGCCGGAAAAGTAATCAACTTGGTTACTCCATGTAATGTAAGGTTTCCTGAAATATTGAAGGATTCCGGAGTGTCAGAACTTGCTGTTATAGCGGTTGATTCGAACAAGGCTTCTGGAAATTTTGCGGAATCAAAAAAATCGGGGCTTTTCAGGTGTTCATCCAGTTTTTCGGAATCCGACTTTACGGAGGACATATCGATAGATATTTTTACAGAGGCTTTTGTCGGTGAGAGTTCAGGTGACTTCACTGTGCCGGATACTTTTTCAAATTTTCCTTCATGGCTTCCGGTTACTTTTGAGCCTACAAAGCCGACTGAGAGATTGGCTTCGCTCAATGAAATAGACACATTTTTACTGTCTTCTGCTTTTGAACTTGAGGATTCCTCTTGCTTTATTGCTGCCGGACCTGTTTCGGCCTTCGGTTTATCGGCGGCAGGATTTTTGCAATAAAAAATAGAAAATGCAGAAAATAAAACAAGGGTTACTGCTAATTTTTTCATAATAGCCTCCTTTTTGTACCCATAATGGAGATTTTTTCTATCAATGGTATATGGTAAAAAACATACACTTCAAGTTAGAAAATGAGTTTATTTTTTTACAATGATTAAATGCATACAAATCGGTGAAATAAAAATATTATGATTTTAGAATATATATTATCTTTTTGGTTATTATTGTTGAAAAATATATAATCAAATTATGACCGATAATAAATTTGATAATACGAAATATGAAGATTATGTAGCCAAACTTCCCAGGCTGGATGACAATGATACCATTGTTTTTAAATGTCATTCGAGTATTGATTGTTTCAATCGATGTTGCGGCGACGTAAACCTAGCGCTTAGTCCTTATGATGTAATGAGACTTAGAATCAATCTGCAAATAGGCAGTACTGAGTTTATGAGAAAATATGCGGAAGTTTATCCTTTGTCCGGTAACGGATTTCCATGTGTAATGCTCTCAATGAGAAATGACGAACGCCAGTCGTGTCCGTTTGTTACAGAGGAAGGATGCAGTGTTTATGACCATCGCCCCGGAGCTTGTCGTGTTTATCCGTTAGGAAGAGGTGCCTCAATGGATAAAGAAGGCAAATTATCAGAAGAATATATATTAGTAAGAGAATCCCACTGCGAAGGATTTTGGGAAGATGTTTTGCCTATAACTGTTTCTGATTATCTCAATAATCAAGGAATGAAAAACTACATTGAGTATGACAACCGATATATTCAGGTTATGCACCGCTGGAATGCAAGGGGCAGAGCACTGGATAAAAAGCTGTTTGCTAAAGTATTTGTAGCTGCCTACAGACCGGATGAACTTCTTAACTATCTGGGAGATGCAGCTCCGTCGTGTGATATTGTAGAAAAAGACGATATATTATCTTTTGAAACAGAGCGGCTTGCTTTTGGTCTCCAATGGATAGAAGATGTATTGTTCGGTGACTAATTCTAAGAAAGAACACTCTGTCTATATGGGAATTCATTTGGCGTTATTGATACTTATATCTTCGATATTTTTAGTTGCATTGGCGGCAGCAACATTTTCTGAGGCATCATCCTGTTCGTTTATTTTAAACATTCTCACTTTTTGTCCTTACCGCTTTTTTACTAAGACACCTTGTCCCTTGTGCGGAGGAACTAGCTCCTTGGCTCTTTTGTTTCGCGGCGACCTTCGAGGTGCCGAACAAATGAACCCAATTGCTTTTTCAGCAGCATTCGGTTTGCCTGTACAGTTGGTTTATAGATTTGTAAGGGTTCTCAAGCCTGCTTTTTCTTTGAAAGAAGAAGCAATAATGACATTACTGTGTATAACTTTTGCAGCAACTGCTTTAATACTTGTTTAATAACTTTAACACTCTCAAGTATAACCGCTTGTAATTATATAAAAACATAGACGGTTCGATATTTGCAACAATCGGCGTTTAATGCTTGTTCTATACAAACCCAATCCGTTAAGATCATTAGGTAAACATAGGAGGCAATCATGGATAGTTCTTTTTTTAAGAAAAGTAATCCCGAAGTAGATAAAAAAAATTGGAAACCCATAAGTGCGGTTTGGGAATTGACTCTGGAATGCAACCTAAGATGCGGTCATTGCGGTTCAAGGGCAGGAAATAAGCTTTCAGATGAAATGACCACGGAGGAATGCTTTCGTTTGGCTGATCAGCTAAAAGAAGCAGGATGTGAGCTTATAACTTTATCGGGGGGAGAGCCTACTCTTAGAAAAGATTGGGATATAATTGCCGGAAAAATTTCAGACAATAAAATTACAGTCAACATGGTTACAAACGGTGTGTACGGAAAAGATGTTAGTGCAGGAGAAATTGCGAGAAGAGCTCTTCGTGCGGGAATGTGTAATGCCGGTGTCAGTCTGGACGGTCCTGAGGAAGTTCATGATCGCATCAGAGGTCGCGGAACTTTTTCTAAAACGTCATCTTCAATAAAAACTTTTGTAGAAAATGGCCTTAGTGTTACTGTGATGACAACAATAAATAAACTGAATCTGGATAGACTATGGGAAATCCGAGATATTGCGAAAAATTTGGGTGCAAGAGCAATTCGTTTTCAATTGGCAAAACCTATGGGCACAATGGATGATAACCGTAATTGGGTTATCTCTCCCAATTCATTGATAACGCTGTTGCCGGATCTAGCAAAGATGAAACAAGCAGGAGGAATTGATGTTAGGGTAGGGGACTCATTGGGTTATTACGGCAAACTGGATAAGGTTTTGCGCGATGTTAGTTGGAGAAAAAAGAAATCTGAGTGGGGAGGATGTCAAGCCGGTTTGCGAGCTGTGGGCATTCAGGCTAACGGTGATATAAAGGGATGTCTTTCGTTACAGGCAGATCATAGAGGACTATCAGATCCGTTTGTTGAAGGAAATGTCAGAAACAATCATTTCATGGAAATATGGTACAGAAAAGGAGCCTTTTCTTACAACAGAGGATTTTCTGTTGAGAAGTTAACACATGATTGCAAGCAATGCGATCAGGCTCAACGGTGCAGGGGAGGTGCCAGGTGTATTTCAACCGCTATTGACGGAACTTTAACGCACGATGACTATTGTTATTACAGATTATGTCAAGAAAACGAAACGTTCCAATGGATTGCGGCCGGCAAATCTGCCGCTGCTGCAGCAGCCGTGGTATTTGCCGTAAATACAGCAGGTTGTAAAACTGACAGCAAGCCGGAGCCGAGGGATACTCAAGCAGATACCGAATCTGAGATATTAGAAGATACTGAATTAGAAAATGATACCAGGACGGACTACGGAGTGGATCCTAATGAGACCGATACTTATGAGGTTCTTGAATACGGAGTGCAACCTGACTACGGAGTAGAACCGCCTGATACTGATGTGATGACAGAATACGGAGTG